>JAGRJO010000117.1 GCA_020442725.1 Lysobacterales bacterium | reverse complement strand
GAACATCAATCCGGTACTGATAGGCTTGCTGAAGTTGCCCGATTGAAAAACTGGGATAATGAGACGATTGTTGTCAATTATCAGGCGGACGAACCTTTAACTCCAAAACAAAACATCTTGCAACTGATTCAGGCACTTAAAGATAATCCACATGCTTCGATTGCGACACTTTATCAGTTGATCAATAATTATGAAGATTTGGTCAATCCCAATAATGTCAAATTAGTAATCGATGAGAATGATTTGGCATTGTATTTCTCAAGGGCTCCCATTCCGTATTCGAGAAGTACTTTTGCAGATGAAAAGCTGGATGAAAAAATTCAATATAAACACCATATTGGCTTGTATGCCTACAAAGCCAGTTTCCTCAAACAGTTCTCAAAACTTTCTCCGTCAAATTTGGAAAAAACCGAATCTCTGGAACAACTCAGAGCCATGAGTTATGGCTATAAAATTATTGCAAAGCAAGCCTTACAAACTATGCCTCATGGAATTGATACCAAAGAAGATGTTTCCAGATTTGAAAAAATGCTATTAACCACTCTTTGAGCATGAATATTTTTCAGTCAATGCATTCGATATGAGTGTTGCAGCCGGTTGTTTTATCGATTCCTGATTGTTTTTTAGATAAAGATATACCGCGGAATAAATATCGTCACTTGTCACGCTATTGTCATAAGGAATACACGCCGGTGTGTCATAATTTTCAACAAAATTGGATAAAAAATCATTCATATCAATAACACCCTGAATATACGATATACATTCAACAACATTTTTTTCCTGAATTCCGCTACTATCATATTTTAACATCGTATTACTGAGTAAATAGGTATTGTAGTCATGGCAAATATTAAGTAGTTCTTGCCCTGTTTTAGATGCGTTTGTCATCGTCGTGGTGAAAACGAGAAGTATAATTATTTTTTTCATGGTCATCTCATTTGTTCGTATTACAAGGATATGCTTTGGCTATGGATGCGCCGACAGCACCAGCGGCAGAGTATTTTAATCGTGTCTCTTCGGTTTCGAGCAAGTTTTTATAAACGACAGAAAAAATTTGTTGCTCAGTAATATCATCAGGCAAACAAATATAAGCGTCATATTTATCATTTTGCTGGTAAAACAGGGCGATTTTATCAAGAGCACCATAAATATAAGAAATACACTCTTGAGCGAATGCATTGATGTTCTCATCTTCTGTTGAGTTGATAACGTATTCTTGATATTTATGACACGATTGAAGTAAATCTTTAACAGTAAAGCCCGCATGTGTACTGAAACTGAAAAACAGCAATGCTGTTAGGATTATTTTCATTTTATTTAACTCGCATTAATTAAATTGCTATTCTACAACGATTCGATAAATTCATAAACTTCCTGAGCATGACCTTTAACACGGACTTTATCCCAATGTTTGATGAGTTTTCCATCCTGGTCAATTACAAATGTGGAACGTACAATTCCCATATAGGTTTTACCGTAGTTTTTCTTTTCCTGAATCACACCAAAATAATTACAGATTTCCTCTTCTGTATCAGCAATTAAATCAAATGCAAAATTATACTTTTCTTTGAAGTTTTCCTGACGTTTTAAAGTGTCTTTAGATACACCTAAAATATTGGCATTGGACTGCGAGAATTTCGGAAAAAGTTCAGTGAAATCACAACTCTCAGTAGTACACCCCGGAGTGCTGGCTTTGGGATAAAAATAAAGAACCAGATACTTATCCTGATAATCAGAGAGTTTGGCTTTTTTATTGCCAGTCAGTAAAATTGCAAAATCTTTAATTTTTTCGTTAATCTTAACCATTTGTTTATGCTTTTTAGATAAAATAAGCAAGTTATCTTATTTTTGATGAAATGTCCAATTTAACAAAAAAAAAGCAAAAGATTTATATGGTTGTATGACGGCTTTGGCGACTCCAATGCACGAGGATGGTCAGGTGGATTACATCCAATGGCAGAAATTAGTTCAAAGTCAAATAGATGCTGAAATCAATGGTATAGTTGTTGCCGGAACCACCGGAGAATCCGCATTGTTGAATGATGAAGAGTTTGAACAATTATTGACTATAGCAATTGAATCTTGCAAAAGCACTAATACCAAAGTGATTGCTCAAACCGGTGCGATTTCTCCTGATAAAGTGATTGAGCGAAATCGTGTTGCTGCTCGTCATGGTGCGGATGCATTGTTGATAGTCACGCCTTATTACATTCGAACCACTCAGGAAGGTTTGTATCAGCATTTTATGAAAATAGCCGAAGTATCTGATTTACCAATTATTTTATACAATGTACCTTCACGAACTCAAAATGATATGTTACCGGCTACAACCGCCAAATTGGCGAAGCATGAAAAAATTATCGGTATTAAAGAAGCCTCTTCTGCTGAGAACCGGTTTGTTGAATTGACAAAGCTATTGCAGAAAGATTTTGCAATTTTGTCAGGTAATGATGATACCTTTTTGAATGCTATGGAGCAGGGTGCTTGTGGAGTTATTAGTGTTGCTAGCAATGTCAGACCGGTTTCGGTAAAGCAAATTTGTAATTTGATGGCATTGGGAGACGTTATTTCGGCAAAAAAATTAAATACTAGTCTTGAAAAACTCTTTGAGATGTTATCATATCAGCCCAATCCGATACCTGTGAAGTACCTACTTCATCAAGCCGGAATGATAAAGCAGGGAATTCGATTGCCATTAATGTGGTTGAAATCCGGTTTGACAGGTGTTAAAGCCGAAGTGGCGAGCATCGAGAAAGAATTAAGAATTTAAACGATTTAAATATAAAAAAACTATGAGAATATTGTTACTGTTGTTGGTTGTTGTTACTGTAAACGGATGCAGGTTTATTCATTTGAAAGAACCTTATTTAGATGCTCAATCTGCTGAAAAACTTCAAATTCCGACGGGTTTGGATACACCCAATACGACTTCAACACTATCTGTTCCTTCAGCTGAAAGCTCATCAGCATCGGTTTCAGATGCTCCTCCGGAAATGCCGATTAGGAAAAGACAGTCTGAAAGTGGTATATTAAAAATTGATAATCAGGATGGTTATGCTGTTCTCACCGTAGCAACGGATAAAGATGTAATGTTTGATGTTATGGCTGATTTTGAACTGGAAAATTGGTCTGTAATGGATTCCGATGCGGATGATTGTGAAGTGAGTTTGTATTATTTTGATCAGGCAGCTAAAGAAAGATCAGAAGCCGGATTTTTCAAAAGAATGTTTAGCAGAGGTGATTTTCAATCCGATTATTCAGGTGAATATAAATTATCATGCACTCAAAGTGGTAGTTTGACGAGTGTGAAATTTAGTAAAGCTGACAGTGATCTTCCAAAATCCTTTTTAGCTGATACCGTGATGAATAACCTGTACAGCGTATTTGAATAATTCGTTGTCCTGAATAAAACCTTCAATTGATTTTTATCTCATGGTGTGTTTATGTACGAACGCTATCTTAATGTATTTAGAACACACTATCCGGCAAAGAAACTGGCACCGCTTCTTGCTGTAATAGTCGCACTTTCACCTTTTGCGATTGATACTTATTTGCCAACGATGCCAACGATGGCAAAGTCTTTTAATGTTCCTATCAATTTTATTGAACTTTCAATTCCAATTTATTTGATTGGTTTCGCTTTGGGTCAAATTATAGGTGGTCCCATTTCAGATAATTATGGTCGTAGAAAAATAGGCAGTTTCGGCTTATTTATCTTTTTTTTGGCAAGCGTTGCTATCATTTTAAGCGAATCTATTGAACAGTTTTGGGCACTGCGCTTTCTACAAGCATTTGGTGGTGGTTTTGGGTTGGTTATCTGTGCGGCTGTAGTTCGGGATTTATATGACGGCAAACATGCGGCAAAAATCTTCACGCTCATGGGTTTTATCATGATGTTGGCACCGTTGATTGCCCCGACAATTGGCTCAATCCTGCTTGCGTATTTTAATTGGCAATCAATTTTCGTATTGTTGTCCATTTATTCTTTTGTGCAAATCTTTATGATAATGTTGTTTGTTCCAGAAACGAAACGACTGAGAAGGGTTGGTGGCTATCAGCATCTACCGCCTGTTCAAGTTATTAAAAATTACTGGTCAATCATTACAAATCGCAATGCGTTGCCGTTTTTGCTCTGTGGAAGTTTTGTTGCTTCTGCATTGTTTGCATTCTTAACAGAAATTTCATTTTTGTATATTGATTATTTTTCGGTGACGGAAAGTGGATTTGCATGGTTATTTGGGATGAATATTGTGTGTATGATGATATTTAATCGTTTGAACCATTTTTTATTGGATAAATTAACGCCCAGAAAAATTTTAAGAATCGGTTTGTTCATTCAAAATACAGCAGCGCTTATTCTGTTAAGTTCTGCAATATTTCAATTCCATAATTTGTATTTAGTTGTTGCTTTATTGATGTTGATAATTGGTTCTTTCGGAATTATCGCTCCTAATAATATGGCATGTTATATGAAGAATTTTCCAATGACCAGCGGAACTGCAAATGCAGTGAATGGAGCTTCACAATTTACATTTGGCGCGATTATTGGTTTGGGTCTGTCTTTTCTGCATAACGGAACCCCAATACCGATGTTTAGTGTGATATTTATCTCGACGATACTATCTTTTATAAGTTTCAGATTTTCTAAAGAAATTGATGACTAATCGGCTTAGCATTTAAAATTGTAAAAGTAGTGTTCGGCATCCATTTCCCAGCCTCTTTTAATATATAACATTTGAGCGATTTTGTTCTTTTTGTGGGTTTCAAGAACCAGACGACAAGCCTGATTGTTATTTGCGAATTCTTCAGCTCTTTGCATCAGTTTATCAGCAACACCTTTGTGGCGGAACTGTTCAAGTACAAATAAGTCATTCAAAATATAGAGTTTTTCCATTTCTACGGATGAGAAACTACTGTAAAGCTGAACAAAACCAATGAGTTGAGACTTTAACAGTGGCTACAAAAAAACAGGAGTCATTATTGTCTAAACGACGCTTAATAAAAACTTTGCAACCTTCCAGATCCGATGGTTTGTTGTAAAACATTCTATACTTATTAAATAGAATGGTCAGCTGAACCAGATCCCTTTTTTCTGATCGTCTAATTTTCATCTGTGAACTAAATTTACCCTTGGACTATGTAATATATCTTTTGATTATGAACTTTTTTGTGATGTTCTGCTCTATTTGGTTATAATAACAAACATTCTTAAATATGCAAAATCTTAAATCAGGAAGTTTAATGAAAAAACAGGTCATTTTTATCGCCCTAATTATTTTTTCCTCAATTATAAATGCTGATGTTGAGTTTCGAATCACTCAACCTGGCGTGGGTGCTTATGAAATTGCGATTTTACCATTTGACAACAATACTCAAAGTGTGAATCTTGCGAATGTTATTTCTGATGATCTTAAATTGACGGGGCAATTTCGTACACTTGAAAAAGAACAGTTGATTGAAAATCCAAGATACGCCAGTCAGATAAAGTTTCCAACTTGGAAGATGCTTGGAGCAGATTACTTGACGATTGGTTCGGTTTTATCATCCGCTCCGGGTAGATATGAGGTTTCAGTTAAATTATTCTCTGTGTTGGATCAAAAGCAGATTTTATCTCTAAGTTTGCCGGTTCACAGCGGAGATTTAAGAGCCGGGGCGCACTATATTGCCGATAAAATTTATGAAGAAATCACAGGTATTAAAGGGATATTCTCAACGAAGATTGCCTATGTCACAGCGACAAATGTTGATGGTAAAATGGAGTATCAATTGCTGGTCGCAGATGCTGATGGTAAGAACTCTCAAGCGTTGGCAACATCTTCGCAGCCTTTGTTATCTCCGAAATGGTCTCCGAGAGGTGATAAATTGGTTTATGTTTCATTTGAAAAAGGAAACTCTGCCATTTATATACAGAATCTAGCTACCGGAAAACGTGAATTAATGAGTAGTTACAAAGGAATTAACAGCGGTCCGGCATTCTCACCTGATGGTAAACATTTGGCTCTCACGTTGTCGAAATCCGGTAATCCTGAAATTTATATCATGGATATTTACACCAAACAATTGGAAAAAATAACCAATAGCTGGGCAATTGATACCGGAGCCACTTGGGCACCGGACGGACAAAGTTTGATTTTTACTTCAGACAGAGGCGGAAAACCTAATCTTTACCA
>JAGRJO010000116.1 GCA_020442725.1 Lysobacterales bacterium | reverse complement strand
AAAGACACCGGTGGCAGTTACAGCGGGTTGCTTGATCTGGCTTTGATTGGCGAAGTCTTGGGACAATCTCCTCTGGGTCATTATATCTTTGGATGCCAGGCTCCTGATGCCGGAAATGCGGAGTTATTGCATTTATTTGGAACAGTAAGACAAAAAGAACAATGGTTGCTGCCTTTGGTAAAAGGTGAGATTCGTAGTTGTTTTGCCATGACTGAACCACACACAGCAGGTTCCAACCCTACTCTGCTTGATAGCACGGCTGAATTAAAAAACGGACAATGGCATATTAACGGACGCAAGTGGTTTACAACTTCAGCCGAAGGCTCATCCTTTGCGATTGCGATAGCTGTTACTGACGAGAATACCTAAAAACACAAACGAGTCAGTATGATTATTGTGCCGACTGAGACCGAAGGATTTAACATTATTCGCAATATTTCCGTGATGGGAGAAGAAGGAAAAGGTTATTTCAGTCACGCGGAAGTTGAGTTTGATAATTGTATCGTGCCACAAGAAAACCTGATTGGTCAAAGAGGCAGTGGATTTGCCTTGGCGCAAGAAAGGCTGGGTCCCGGACGCATTCAGCATTGTATGCGTTGGTTGGGAATCGGCGAGCGTTGCATCAATATCAGTAAACAATTCATGAAAAAAAGAAAAATCAGCTCTACTCAGGTTTTAGCACAACAACCTTTGATGCAGGCACAAATTGCTGAGTCTCTGGCTGAATTAGCATCAGCTCGACTGATGGTATTACAAACAGCTTGGAGCATTGAGCAAAATGGTTTTGAGCAATCAAAAAATATGATTTCGCTGATTAAGTTTCACACAGCGAACGTCGTGCAACGAGTCATTGATAGAAGTTTGCAATCGTTGGGAGCATTGGGAATGACTGATGATACTGTTGTTTCATTCTTTTACAGAGAAGAACGAGCCGCACGAATTTACGATGGTGCTGATGAAGTTCATAAAATTGTTGCTGCCAGAGAGTTTTTAAAAAACTAATGTCCTCATCACACTCAAAAGATTATGCTCAGGCTGTTCGTGAAGAAGATCGCTTGGACATTGCATCACTTAAAAAATATCTCAGCGAGAACTTCGTTGGAATAAATGATTTAAAGGAACTGAATGTCAAACAATTTTCAGCAGGTGCATCCAATTTAACCTATCAATTACAATGGAATGATCAAAAAGTCATTCTTCGTACAGCCCCTCATGGTGCAAATATCAAATCCGCTCATAATATGTCACGAGAATATCATGTTTTAAAAGCACTTGAACCTTATTTTGAATATTCTCCCAAAGCATTACTTTATTGTGATGATAAAGAAATTATCGGAAAGCCATTTTATATCATGGAAAAAATAGATGGAGTTATTGCAGGTAAAGAGTTTCCGATGAAACTGAATTCGGATCAAGCCGATGATTTGTGCAAACAGTTGTTGGATATCCAAGTAAAACTGCATGAAATTGATATTGCTGAAACAGGTCTGTGTAAACTAGGAAAACCCCAAGGTTATATCCAGAGACAAGTAGAAGGATGGAATGGCAGATATGAAAATGCATTGCTTAATGATTCATTGCCAGCAATAGAATTACGAAGTTGGTTGTTGAAAAATCAACCAAATGACACTTCCGGTAGTATGATTCATAATGACTATAAGTTTGATAATGTCGTCATCTCTCCATACGAACCCTATCAAATTATTGGTGTGTTGGATTGGGAGTTGGCAACAGTAGGTTCTCCGCTCATGGATTTGGGATGCTCTCTGGCTTATTGGGTTGAAAAAAATGATGCTAAAGAAATGCAAATGATACGAAGAATGCCAACAAGTTTGGATGGGATGTGGAGCAGAAATCAGATAGTTGAATATTATTGCAGTAAAAGAAATATCAGCTCAGAAGGTTTTGATTATTTTTATATATTCGGATTATTTCGTTTAGCCGTAATTGCCCAACAAATCTATAAACGATATGCAACAGGAAAAACAACGAACCCGGTTTTTGCCAACTTTGGTGAGTTGGTTAAAATTCTTCTAAGGCAGGCTGAAAAACAAATATAAAAAAACCCTCAACAATGTGAGGGTTTTCTATGATAGATTCACTCGGGAGTTAAAAGTCTCCGTTTGCTCCTTTTTGCATAATATCAAGGATAGCCGATTTGATACGGCTCGCTTTTTTGAACAACTCAGGAGGTAATGTCTCTCCACCGTGTAAAATCATATCCATGTTCATAGAATAAAGCGCAAAGTTGCCATTATCATCTTCAACCATTGCGACACGACAAGGCAAGTAAGCAGCTATATAAACATTATAGTCAACCATCTCTCTGGCAGTGAGTGAGTCACAATATTCGAAAATTTTCAAAAACTTCTGTGGTTCACCGGTTTTCGCAAAGACATCTTCAGAAAGAGGAAGCACGCCGACATTTTTTATATTCCATGAATTTGCAGCAATCGCCATAGACTCTTCAGCCTCATCTACAGTAATTCCTTCTGCAAATGGTACCATCCAGACAGTCGCCTCGGCGGTAACCTTGGACTTTTTCAGTTTTTGCCACATTTCCCAATAAACCTCAGGGGCTTTGGCATCGAAAGATTTAAATACCTTGAAGTCCTCACCAAATTTAGTCCAACCGTAAATTCCGCCAACAATTGCCAGAAGTCCGATTAAAGCAAGTAGGTTTTTAATAAATTTCATTTATTGTATCCTCTGTGTGTTGAGTACATGAAGCGAGTTTTTATTAACTCGCTTCATTAAAAAATTAATGCTCTGCTGATTTACCTTCTAGCACGAAACCACCATCAGTTACTTTAGCAGTTCCGGTAAATGTAAACGGAGCTCCTTCAACTTGAGATAATTTTAGAGTGTAAACTTCACCCTCTTCAACATCAGTGTCGCCTTCTCCCGGCAGGACAATCGTTGCCTGAGCACCGGTTTTACCTGCTATACCATAACGAGTGCGGTAGAATTTAGAGCCCCAAGCCATTTTGAATGTGTTGTCTATATTATCATCACTCATATTGGCTAAAGTGTCTCCATCCCATTCTGCAACATTATCGCCAAACTCATCTTTTAATTCGGCTTTTATCACATATCCTGCTTGTGTGTCAGGTCCGGCATTGACATAACCGTAGAATGATAAAGCACCATCCTCCATAACTTTAACATCAGAAATTTTGATGTTTTGATGATGGAATCCTACGCGAGATTTCAATTTACTATAAACAGAACCATAAAGAGCGTTGTAGAAACCAACAACAAATACAAAAGTAATTACAGCCAGCCATATACTCATTTTTTTCAGGCCATCATTGCTAAGTGGTAAAGGACCAGAGAACAACCATGGGAATAGTTTTTTACTTCCAAAACCAGTATTTGCCAGCTTATTATCAATAGAATAATATCCGGCACCGGTCACAAAAGCGACAGCACAGATTGCAAACCCAAAGGCGGCCATTGTCCATTCATCCAGACAAGTTGAACCCATCCAGCCAAATACCAGCATCATACCGAAATTAAGAAGCATCCCGCCAATTGCAGCAAAACGTGTCATAAATCCAAAGATTAGTGCCAGACCTACCAGCAATTCAGCAATAGAAAACGCCCACATGGCAAAGTTCATTAATGAAACATTTTGAATCACTGACACTAAAGTTTCCGGCATAAAAGAACCAGGATAAGCCGCAGCAATTTTGTTACCTACGAAACCGGAATGCTCGACATCGAGTTTGAATGTGTCACCTGTTGGTGTAATTCCATAAATTGCACGTCTGGAAAAACCACCCCAGAAAACGAAGCCCATTGTTAAACGAATAGCTAAACTGGATAATCCCAGTTGGCCATAAGTATTTTTTAAATCATTATTTGACATAATTGCCCTCATAAAAATATAGTCGTATTGCTTTTAATTCTATCATAACAAATTCGTACTTGCTACATTAGCAAATGCTTATATTAGAAGAAAAGCCTAAAAAAAGAGGGCAAATTAAGCCCTCTTAATAAATTTTTTAAATAAATTAAAAATAATTATTCGACAGATTCTGCTTCCATTGCTAAGAAAACAGTATTTGCGTTCAAACGGTTAACACTGTCAAAAGCAGGTAAACTACTGAATTGAGACCAGTCAATTCCTTCATAGGCTTCAACAAATCCCATCATTTCTTCAACAGCTTCACCCATCACTTCACGCATGAATAACAAATAACTCTTGGTTAATTTGATTGCTTGAGCAGGATTATCAGATGCCGGCCCATGACCCGGAACCAAAAGGTTCAGTTTTAAACTGGTTTCCATATCTTGCAAAGTATTTGCCCATCTTAATGTGCTACCGCCACCAATAAAGGGAACACGGCCACCGAATATAATATCGCCTGAATAGAGGACGCCATCTTCTTGAACATAAAGCGTTAAATCTCCACCTGAATGCGCAGCACCAACAACATTGATAACAAAATGCATTCCACCGAGCTCGAACTCCATTTTGTCTTCGACAATAACATCAGGATGAACCACATAGGTGTCTTCATTAACATAAGGCTTGAGTGACTCTCTTCTCTCGTTCAAACGAGCTGTAGCACCGTCCGAGTTGATATATTTAAAACTACCGTCAGCAGCAATGACTTCTGCTCCCAACTCTTTAAACACTTGGGTGCCATAAATATGGTCAGCATGATAATGCGTTATGACAACTTTTTTAATTGGCTTGTCAGTGACCTCACGAATTCTTTTCAGAAGTTCAACTCCAAGTGAAGGAGAACCCAATGTGTCAACAACAATTACACCTTCATCAGTAACCACAAACCCTGCATTGGAAATAAACCCTGCATTATCAGTAGCGATTCCGGCTTTACCTTGAACTTGATAAGTATGCTCAGCCAGTTTTTTTGCTGTCATTTCAATATCAATTGGCGGGTATTTTGATACGACCTTTGACTCTTCGCTACTTAGGCCGTTGTCACTTGATTTTGTGCTTTCAGACTGACATGAAATCAAAGTCACGGCAGCAAGAATCAGCACGAACGCTTTATTAAGTATTGTATTCATAATTACCTCAACTCATGGTTGTAAATTTCAAAACGCTGTGAGTATAGCACAAAAAATCAGTTACATTAGCAACTTCTTATATAGTGATTTATAAATTGATAAATAATGGTGTTTTGGAGATTGCTGTGAAAATCATAAATACAATCATAAGCGTTGCCAAGAAGTATGCTAAATAACTTTTAGCACCATTGGACTTCAACGCCATCATTCCAAAACCAATATAAAAGACCAATGCAATGATTTTTGCACCTAACCACAATTGATCCCAAGGTTTAATTGAGGCCATAAAGGCCAAAGTAAACCCTGAAATCAACAGAAGTGTATCATTGACATGCGGAATAACTTTTAGCAATTTACCGGTTGGTTTTTTAAATAACTTCAGAAAAAACCTCAGCTCAAACAAAAAAATACTGACAACAATAAAAAGTAAATGTGCATGTTTAATACCGGCGTACACGATAGATTACTCTTTGACTCCTAACATCTTCAAAATAGTAATCATTGGACACCAGTTGGTAAAGCCTGATTGAAACAAATTAAACCCGACAAAAGCAGTCAGCCATAACCATGACATTTGTGTGAGGTTGACCTGGCCCATAACATGTGCCAAAACCAAAGACAACATAATTACCAAACCGGCAATAATTCTAAGCATTCTATTTACATTCATAATAATTCCCCTGTTTAAAGTTTAAAAAAATCAGGAACACTCTTGAGCCTCAAGAGCTTCCTTAAGAGACCTTTTCAAATAAAAGTCGTAAAAATCTATTGCTCCGCCGGTACCGATAATTCGTTTACCAATTTCTTTTCCGTTTTTGTCTAGAAATAAGACAGTTGGAGTTAATGTGGCTTTGATAGAGCGAGCATAATCAAAAGAATTGACTTTGTTTCCTTCAAAATCAATATGTGTTTCATTACTGTCTATAAGTAACTCCCGCAACAACCATTGACTATCAAGTTCACCGTTAAGAACCTCAGGAACAAAAACCTGCTTTTTCAGTTTCACGCAATAAGGACAATCTTCGCGACTAACCATAATCACCATGACTTTGTTTTCGACACAAGCTCTTTGAGCAAGAGTTTGGAAGTTTTCCAGAATCAATAATCGTTCATATCCGTCAGCTAGAGACACGCTTGCAAAAAATATCAGCAATATAGACAGAGTTCGATATTGATACATGATGAGTTAATAATTAAAACATCGGATATTAGAACGCAGATTTAACATATTAGCAAATGTTAATATAAGTTTTA
>JAGRJO010000115.1 GCA_020442725.1 Lysobacterales bacterium | reverse complement strand
GGAATCTAACCAATTTCTGAGACGAGTTCCTGCAATATTGCCTAGGTGAGTTCCCGGCAAACAATGATTATCTGCGGTGATACTTTCTTGTTGACCAACTGTATTTGCCAGCACAAAACCGGCTGCACCCGCTTGTTTGACATTAAAACCTTTCTCAACACGTCCGTATGTTCCTCGATCACAAACAACGATTTCTCCGTTAAACGTCCCCGGCGAAAAAGGGTTACTGGCACCGGTCAATACATCGTTTCCGGTTCCTGAACATTGTGATTTAAGCTCAGCTTCTCCTTGACCGCATAGAGCATTGCCATAATCTTTGGCATGAACAATTCGTAGCGGACCAATGCCATTCGTTGCACTAGCGCCTATCAACTCATCAGAATGATTTAAGACGCTATTACCTCCCGTAAAACTCTTCACCGAACTTTGAAGTTGTCTTGAATGTGTTGAATTTGCAGCGGTAATGACCCAAGGAGCATTTCCGGGAGCTCCTATAGTTGATTTGCCTGGGCCTGAATTTCCGGCTGATACCACAAACAATACTCCAGCATTTCTGGCATTAAGCATCGCGGCGGCGGTTTGATTGACTCCATAATTTCCACAATAATCACCGTTCCCATCCAAACTTCCCCAAGGCGAACACGGAGTATCCGAGCCAATTGAATAATTAACAACATCAACCTGATTGGCTGTGGCTTGATCAATTGCACCGAGTAAACTAGAGTGAGAGCAGCTACCGCCTGAGTTTTCTTCCGAATAATGACACGCCTTGTATGAAATAATATTGGCTCTGGGAGCAACACCTGAAACTGTAAAAGACAAGCCTTGATAGGTTGTACTATAAACATTTCCGGCGGCTGTACCGGCAACATGAGAACCATGTCCGACTGTATCTATTCCATTTGAACCTTCATCGGTAAAATCATAAATTCCAATCAATTTATTATTACAAATCTGAGAGTTACATAATCCATAATATTGTCCTCGAGGATTGGAATGAACATATTGATTAGCTGTTCCTGCTTGTGAAACCTGTTGAAATGATGGATGCTGTGGATAAATTCCGGTATCAATGATGCCAACAACAACACCTTCGCCTTGATTACCCGGAGTATCAAGAGCCATTCCGTCCCAAACATTCTCTGCTCCAATCCATTGAGGTCCTGCGTCAGTATGCAGATTTACAATAAAATCCTTTGACACAGATTTAACATTGGGCTGTTCTTTGGCCCATTTCAACTGAGATTTGTCCAGTTTAAGAGCTATTCCATTCAAAGCGTAATAATAGTTCTGTGAAACTACAGTCGATTTCTGTTTAAATTGTGATGACAAAGAGTTAAGAAATAAATTATGCTCATCTGCCAATATCTGTTTCTTTGAAGTAGCTTCTGTAGATTTCAACTCGGTTCCCATAGACAATGCCAAAGGTTCTGATTTAAACTCAATAACATAAACTTCTTCATTAGCATTTGAAGAAAATGAAATAATTAATAAGCATAAAAAAACAATTCTCATCATAATTCACCTCATGGTTACAAGTTCCTCAGCCGATGTCGGATGTATTCCAATGCATTGATTGAGTTTTTTCTTTGTAATTCCTTGTTTGATGGCAACAGCAAAACCTTGAATAATTTCTCCGGCATCTGTTCCAGCTATATGACAACCAACAACCAAATCCGTTTCCTTTTGGACGATTAATTTCATGAATGTCTGATCTTCAATGTCAGTCATTGCATACTTCATTGCTCGGAAGCGGCTTTTATAAATCTCAAGTTCACCAAAATGTTCCTTGGCTTGCTCTTGAGTATAACCACAAGTCGCTATTTCGGGTTGTGAAAACACAGTTGTCGGCAAGTAATCATACTCCGGGTATGTATTTCCACCTCCATACAGCCTGTCCATCAACAAATGTCCTTCCTTGATAGCAACGGGAGTCAGATTATGTATATTGCATACATCGCCAACAGCAAATATTGAATCGACGCCACAATTTTGTTCACTATCAACTTCAATTTGTCCATTATACTTGAGCTTAATACTTACATTTTCTAAACCTAAGTTCTGAGTGTTGGCAACTCTACCTGCTGCACATAAAACCACATCCTGATTTTTCAGACAAATATCTGAATCTAGCAACAAATTAAATTGATTATCATGATTTTGGATTTCAATAATATTTGAATTTGTAATGATGTTTATACCACTCTTAATAAACATTTCTTCTGTAAAATGGCGAATATCTTCATCAAAACCTCTTAAAATCTTATCTCCTCGATAAACCAAATTAACTTTGGATCCTAAAGCATTAAAGATACAGGCAAACTCAACAGCAATATAACCTGCTCCCATGATGGTTATTTCTTTGGGAAGTTGTTGCAAAGATAATGCTTCATTAGAGCTTATTGCGTGTTCTATTCCAGCAATTTCAGGAAAAAAAGGCGTACTCCCTGTCGCAATCAATATTCGTTCAGCAGAATAGCTTATTCCATTTGCAACAACGGTATTCTTATCCACAAATGAGGCATGATGAGGAATCAACTCCACACCGGAGTTTTTTAATAGGTTCAAATAAATTTTATTCAGCCTTTCAATTTCTGCATTCTTATTGGAAATGAGCCTATCCCAATGAAATTGAGGTTGGTTGACATCCCAACCGAATGCTTTGGCGGATTTAAATGTTTTGACAAAATTTGAAGCATAAACCAAAAGTTTCTTCGGCACACATCCACGAATGACGCATGTTCCCCCGACTTCTGAAGACTCAAAAATTGCTACTTTTTTCCCATAACTGGCCGCAATTCTGGCTGATCTGACACCACCTGAACCTGCACCAATTACAATAAGATCATAATCGTATTGCATACTTTACAGTCTGATAAATATTTAGTTGTAATATTATCATAAAATTAAGAAAGCAGAGAATTGATTTTGATAGGGGAGTGTTTAAATAAAATCAAGTCCTTAGTTGAGAGAGTTGGAGGAGGTTAGAAAATCTAATCACTCGAAATTATTTAAACACGTTTTTATTTTAGTGACTTATAGACAGGATTTTAATAGTCCATAAGTCACAAATTCAGGCATTTTTACTGAAAAACCTCTTCAACAGCGACAATTTTGATATTGTTGGCGTCGAGACTAAGAGGAAAATCTTGTAAAAATTGGTCTTTTTTCAAAATTTCTTCCGGTTTTTCTGAGTTATATGTCATTGGTGATGTTTGTTCAGAAGCTAATCTATTCTTCATATCGTTAGCATCTTTACTGATAAAGACAAAATGCACATTGTCTTCTTGCAAATATTTATTAATCACTTCGTTGACCTGTTCAAGTGTCAGATTTTCAAGATTTCGTTTTACATATTTTGTGAATTCATCAATTCCGTAAAATTCACTATCTAAAGCATATCCAAGAATTCTGTCCTGACTTTTAACTAATAACCCGGCATATTTCATCAGATAATTTCGGGTTGCTTCGAATTGTTCCTCAGTCAAACCGTGTTTGAGTAAATGATGTAATTCGTACATTGCAACACGTGTGGCAAAATGCGCATCATTATTATCTCTCAATGGTCTCAGCCATACTTGGAAAATCTGCGAACTTCTTGATAAATTCGCATTAGGTTGTGTTCTGAACATTCCTCTTGGGAAATACTCTATGTATGCGTAGTCTCCATAATTCATTCCACGTTTTTCGCGAATTTGTCCGTACAAGTGGCTATTGGAATTGCGATGTTCACCAAAGAACGAACGTACTAACCACAATGCCGCCCAGTCTTTATCAGCACGAGTGATATCGATAGGAAAGCCAAATGACACTGCTGTTGCTAATGTATCTTTTTCTACAATCGTAGCAGAGCGACCTTTCAACTCTGGGGCTTGAGCAATTCTTTGGTTGGCTTCGCCTTTTTGTAACTTTTTAGAGATTGCTGATTTCAGTTTATCTAGCTGTTTATCGCTTAGATTTCCGGTAACGCCAATTGTCAGATTGCTTTGAGTCAGTTGGTTTCTATAAAAATTTCTCACGTCATCAATGGTAATTTCCTCAAGTTCTGACACGTCGCCAAGGTTGGTTGTTTCATACGGATGTCCTTGATAAAGTTTGTGATACAATACTTCCTTACCAAGTTCTTCGTCATTATTGCCTTTTAAATCAGTCACAATGGCATTAACTTGTTGTTGTTTTAAACGGCTAAAATCATCATCTCTAAAACCCGGATTAGTTAAACTTTCAATAACCAAATCCAACCATTCATCTGCTTTTTCCTGGTGAACACGTCCGGTAAAACGGAGCATTTCTTTATCAATTTGATGTCCAAAACTTGCTGACATCGGAAACATTTTTTTACTAATTTCAGTCGCTGAATACAACTTGGAACCACCATCTGTCAACATTGCTGCAGTTAATTCAGCAACACCGTTTTTGCCAGAGTCTTCGTAGGCTGCGCCGGTATTTAACAATAAATTGATATCAATAATCGGACTGGAATTACGCATATCTACAACTTTAAATGAGTTAGAAAGCGGTTTATCGGCTTCTGTAACCAGTTTTTGCAGATTTAATTCATTTTGAAGCGCAGGAACATCTTCCGCTTCTGATAACGAAACAATTACCCTGCCCTCATCAATTAAATATTTATTTGCTACATTCTTTAAGTCACTTGGCGTGACTTTCTTTAAGGCTGCGAATTGTTGATTAAGTAATTCAGGTGTTCTGTTCATTTGAACAACGCTAGCCAAAATCGCACCAATTGTTGCGGAATTATCCAATGAAGTTGCAAAACCATAACGTGCGGCTGATTTAATGTCATCCAGTTTATTTTGTTCAACCAATTCGGTTCTTGCTTTGACAATGGTATCTACAATGGCTTGTTGTACTGATGAATAATTTTCAGAATCCGTTAATCTGGCTGCCAAATAAATTAAGCCCGGATCTTTTCGAGATGGAAAGTAAGCAAAAAATTGATCAGCCAGACGCTTATTTGTAACTATTTCTTGATAGAGTTCAGATGTATTGCCAAAATAAATTCTCAACAATAAATCCAATGCCTGTTTGTCGAGAGATTGTTGTGGGTTATCTGCAGGTCCATGAAAAGCCATAGTTAGCCAAGGTTGAGTTTTTGAACTCCATTTGATGTGCTTATAGACCGAATCTCCTATTTCCGTTTCTTGAGGAATTTGTTCGCTAAAACTACCTCTCTCCCAATCCCCAAAATATTTTCTCACTAATTGAAACGTATTCTCCTCGTCCACATCACCAACGACAATGACTGTGGTTTTTTCAGGGCGATACCAGCGATCAAAAAACAGTTTTGCATATTCCATTTGGTTTGGCATTTCTTCGATGTCTCGGAAAAAACCCATGGTTGTGTGTTTATAAGTGTGTTTATCAAAAGCATTATCACGGACAGTTTCAAATATTTTTGAAATTGGATTCGCACTATTTTTCAGATATTCACCTTTCACGGCTAATGCTTCTGTGCGAAATTCGGCTTCAGTGAAACTCAGATTTTTGAATCTGTCAGCCTCTAGCATCAAAAGTGTTTCCAAATCATCTTTTGTAACCGTTGTGTGATAGTTTGTATAATCATCCGTAGTATAAGCATTTTGGTCTGCACCGGCATTTTTTAGGATTTCACCGTATTTATCCGCAGAATAATTCGGTGTACCGCGAAACATCATGTGTTCAAAGAAATGTGCAAAACCGGATTTGCCTTCTTCGACTTCATTTCTTGAGCCGGTTTGTACGGGAATTTGAACCGTAACTACATCCGGATAATCCGTTGCAACAACAATCACTCGTAAACCATTATCTAAATCCCTCATCAGATAAGGTAAGTTGAAAATTTTATCAGAACCTGAGTCTGATTGAGTATCTGAGTGAGTCGGCTTGACCGTTGTTTGCGAACAACCTGTTAACAAAACAATCGCTGCGACTAATAGAAAATTATTTTTAAAATACATATTTTGAATCCAATTTTAGTTAACCTCGGAATTCTAACTTTATTTATACAACCAAACAATAGGTATAAAGTCACAGATATTTTTTTATTGCTTGATTAGAAGTGGTAATTAAGTTAATATTCCGCACCCGTTAAGGAACAACAATTTTAGATGTCCGAGCGGTTGAAGAAGCAAAGCCTGACTAAATCGTCAGGAACGATTTGAACAGCTTTAGCTGACCCGAAGGGCGTAGGACAGGAAGTCCGAAGTCAAAGTGTGTATGATGCAAAGCATTCGCACGACAAAAGGAATACGAATTACAATTTAACAAATACGGTGAGATGTCCGAGCGGTTGAAGGAGCAAAGCCTGACTAAATTGCAGGAGCAATTTGAACAGCTTTAGCTGACCCGAAGGGCGTAGGACAGGAAGTCCGAAGTCAAAGTGTGTATGATGCGAAGCATT
>JAGRJO010000114.1 GCA_020442725.1 Lysobacterales bacterium | reverse complement strand
CATCAAAAACGGTCACAGGTTCAGCTATCGTTTTTAATCGTTTGTCCGGTAAGGTCAGTATGTCTAAAATTGCCATAGTTGTATTGTAAATTTGTATTTTCCAATAATATTGGGACTAATTCGCTAAAGGCAATATTATCAATAAAATCGGGGCTGGATGATGATAAATCCCGCAAATATAAGAAAATAATACAATTTTTTGTGTTCCTGTGGCGTTGAAATTGAGGATTTTTACAAGAAATGCAGTCTGTTTCACATTTTTTAGTTTAACTTGCTGTATAAAATAGCTAAACTAAACACTAATGAAATCAAGGATTTGTCGGAAATGCTTAAAAAATTACATTTACTTTTTATTGCGGTTACATTAATCAGTGTTCAAGCTTTTGCTGAAATTGAGTTAAACCCGGAGCACCCTGATACCTATGTTGTACAGAAAGGCGACACGCTTTGGGATATTTCTGCAATGTTTCTTAAGTCACCTTGGCTGTGGCCGGAAATTTGGCATGCAAATCCACAGGTCGAAAATCCGCATTTGATTTATCCGGGTGATGTTTTGTCTTTGGTTTATCTGGATGGCAAGCCGGCAATTCAATTAACCAGAAATCATCCGACATTAAAACTTTCACCGAAAACTCGAGAAATTTCACACGAGAATGCAATCAAAACCATTCCGCTAAGTGAAATAGAATCGTTCCTGAAGAATTTACGCATTCTTAGTAAGGAAGAGGTTGATTTAGCTCCTTATGTCGTGTCGATGGAAGATGAGCATTTAAGAGGAACTAAGCCTAATCATCTTTATGTCAGAAACCTGAATAACGTCAAACAGGGAGATGTTTTTGCAGTGGTTCGCCCGACTTTGATATATCGGGATGTCCCAACGGATTATCCTTGGGAGTCATCTCCGTATAACGAAAGAAAAACAGAAACGGTAGAGTGGTCAAAAGGAAGTGAATACACCGGAAAAGCAATAATGACCCGTTTCTGGAAAAAGTATATGGACAGAACCTATTGGGAAAATGTTGATATTCTTGGATATGAAGTTGAAGAAATCGGTACAGCCATGGTTGCTAGAGTTGGTACCGGTGACATTACTACTATGAAAGTGAGTAAAAATATACTTGAAATAAAAGAAGGTGACTTGGTTCTTCCATTAGATAATGGAAGTTTCGATGCTTTCTTCCAACCCAAAGCAGGAGCAGCAACAGATAGTAATATCAGAGTGATTGCATTAAATAATGCTGCATATTCCGCAGCAAAAAGACAAATCGTTGCTATTAGCAGAGGTTCAGCCGATGGAATTAATGTTGGTGATGTTTATGATGTGAATCGCCCTGAAAAAGAAATTCGAGACAATGTGATGTTCCCTGAAGATGATGTAAGAACATTATTTAAACCATCAAAATCAAAGGTAACCTTACCAGAAGAGAATGTTGCAAATATTATGATTTTCAGAACCTATGATCATATTTCTTATGGCATGATAATGGGTGGAACTCGCCCCGTTCATATGTATGACTATGTGAGGGTGCCATAGTTATATAATTTTTTTATGGGTTAATACAGAAAAGGGACTTTAAAATGTTAGATTCATACCAAGCCTGGTTATTGTTGACCCGATGCCCGGGCTTGGGAAGTTCTCGTATCCTGAAGTTGATCAATCATTTTGGTAACGCAGAAGCCGTATTTTCTCAAAAAACTCTTCCTACAGAGTTTAAAATCCCTGCAAAATCTCTTGATTGGGTTAAACATCCAGATTTGGAAAGTATTCAACCTGATCTCGAGTGGCTTGAAAAAGAACACAATCACATCATTACAATTGATGATGATTTATATCCGACCTTATTAAAAAAGGCAGAATCTCCTCCCCCTGTATTGTTTGTAACCGGCAAGCCTGAAGTCTTGTTTCAACCACAAATTGCTGTTGTAGGGAGCAGAAATGCCAGTCAAGTTGGTCTGGAAAACACAAGATCGTTTTGCTATGACTTAGCGTCTAAAGGGTTAACCATTACCAGTGGATTGGCAATAGGTGTTGATGGTACCGCTCACAAAGCAGCACTTCAGGCAGGTGGAACTACGATAGCTGTTACCGGAACCGGTCTTGATGTAGTTTATCCTTCACAAAACAGAGAATTAGCGCATGAAATTGCAAAAACAGGCGCACTGGTTTCGGAGTTTCCAATCGGAACAAAACCCCACGCCAAGAATTTTCCGAGAAGAAACAGAATTATTTGCGGATTATCGCTGGGAACACTTGTTATTGAAGCCGGAATTCAAAGTGGAACATTAATCACAGCCAGACAAACTATGGAAATCAATCGACCTGTTATGGCGATTCCGGGTTCGATTCATAACCCTAATGCTAAAGGATGTAATTATTTAATCAAACAAGGAGCAAAATTGGTAGAATCAGCTCCGGAAATTGTTGAAGAACTCACTCCTTTAGCCCATTCTTTATCATTTCAAATCAAAGAAAAACTCGAATTACTTAAAAATAAAACTGTACAAACCGAAAATAAACCTTATATTAATGCAGGCGAAAATGAAAATAATGAGCTATTAAGCCACATCATGTATGAACCAACGGCGATAGATGACATTATTATCAATAGCGGATTGACAGCTCGGGAAGTTGCATCCACTCTGCTGATATTGGAACTGGAAGATAAAATAAGAGCTTTGCCCGGTGCACAATACATTAGAATTTAAAAACGAAAAGAATAGATAAACTGACTAATAACTCGGAAGATTTTTTTACATTCAACTATGGCGAAAAACCTCTTAATTGTCGAATCACCGGCAAAATCAAAAACAATTGAGAAATATCTAGGTAAGGATTACAAGGTTCTGGCATCTTACGGTCACATTCGAGATTTGCAAGCAAAAACCGGTGCCGTTGATCCGGATAACAATTTTGAAATGAAATATGTTGAGGTTGACCGCAATAAAAAACATATTGACAATATCGTTAGGGAAGCAAAAAAAGCAGACTCCATCTATCTTGCAACCGATTTGGATAGAGAGGGAGAAGCGATATCCTGGCATGTTTCTGAAATTCTGAAAAAGCGAAAAGTTCTGAAAGACAAAAACATCTATCGAATTGTTTTTAGTGAAATCACTAAATCAGCGATTCAAAATGCAGTCGCCCACCCAAGAGAACTATCATTTGATTTGATTGATGCTCAACAAGCGCGTCGAGCCTTGGATTATTTGGTAGGTTTTAATTTATCTCCACTACTTTGGAAAAAAGTCAAACGTGGTTTGTCTGCCGGTCGGGTTCAGTCTCCGGCACTAAGAATGATTGTTAACAGAGAAGAGGAAATTGATGCTTTTGTTGCGCAGGAATACTGGAGTGTTTCGGCATTAATGCAAAAAGGCTCGGAAGATTTTAGTGCAAGCCTGATTCAGTTCAATGGTGATAAACTTAAAAAGTTTGACTTAAACAACCAAAAACAAGTTGAAGACGCTCTTGATAAACTCAAAAAGCAATCAGGAAACAGTTTAACAGTTACCAAGCTGACAGAGAAACAACGAAAAAGAAGAGCAGCACCTCCCTTTATCACTTCAACTTTACAGCAAGAAGCTGCCAGAAAACTGGGGTTTTCGACAAGAAAAACCATGCAAGTGGCTCAACAACTGTATGAAGGATTAGATATTGGTGGTAACACGCAAGGTTTGATAACTTACATGCGTACCGATTCGGTTCAATTGTCTCAGGATGCCTTAAATAGCATTCGCTTTTCGATTGAAAAAAACTTCGGAAAGGAAAATGTGCCTGAAAAACCGAATTATTACAAAGGTAAATCAAAAAATGCACAAGAGGCTCACGAGGCTATCAGACCGGTTGATGCCTTATTAACGCCGGCTCAAATAAAATCGAAAGTCAATAAAGACCAATATGTACTGTATGATTTGATTTGGAAAAGAGCTCTGGCATCTCAAATGGTTGATGCCTTAATTGGAACAGTGTCAGCTGACTTCGAGTTTGGAGATGGTCATGTATTAAGGGCAACTGGTTCCACAATTATTAAGAAAGGTTTTCTGAGTGTTTATGAAGAGGGTAAAGATGATCAGAAAAAAACAGACTCCAACAATTTACCACGACTTGCAGAAGGTGATGTGTGCACTCTAAAAGACATTAGTGGAAAACAACACTTTACCGAACCACCTCCGAGGTATTCGGAAGCAAGCCTGGTAAAAGCGCTTGAAGAGTACGGAATCGGCAGACCATCAACTTATGCTTCCATTATCAGCACATTATTAAACAGGGATTATGTCGAACTGGATAATAAAAGATTCATTCCAACAGACATAGGAAAAGTTGTTGCTCGGTTTTTACAAAGCTACTTTGCAAAATATGTTGATTATGACTTTACGGCAAACCTCGAAGATGCACTGGATGCAGTGTCAAGGGGAGAAACACAATGGATACCTTTATTGAAACAGTTTTGGAGTCCGTTCAAAGAATTAATTGATGAAACTGAAAACTCAGTTAGCCGAGACGAGGCTCAATACAAACGAGAATTAGGTAATGACCCTGTTTCAGGAAAACCGGTCACTGCCAGAGTTGGAAAATATGGCTCCTTTGTGCAAATCGGCACCAAAGACGATGAAGAAAAGCCGCGTTTTGCAGGACTTTTACCCGGACAAAAGCTCGACACCATTACCTTTGAAGAAGCAATGGATTTATTCAAACTACCAAGAACCCTTGGAGAAACTCCGGAAGGTGAAAAGGTCAGCACTAATATTGGTCGTTTTGGACCTTATGTCAGATACAACAACAAATTCGTTTCTATCAAAAAAGATACCTATTCACCTTACGATATCACATTAGAACAGGCACTGGAGTTGATTAAGGAGAAGAAAATTGCAGATGCCAATAAAATTATTAAAACTTTCGATGATGGAATTCAGATTCTAAATGGTCGATGGGGGCCTTATGTCACTGATGGCAGTAAGAATGGCAAAATTCCAAAAGACGTTGAAGCCAATACATTAACACACGAAGAGTGTTTGGAAATATTGGCTAATACACCTGACAAGAAGTCACGAACAACTAAAAAAGCAACGACAAAAAAGAAAACGACCAAGAAAAAAGCCGCAAAGAAAAAGACGGCGAAGAAAAAAGTCAGTAAGAAAACAAGTAAGAAAGTTGCCAAGAAAACCACAAAAAAGAAAGTTGTTAAGAGTTAAAAATGAGCTCGTTCTCTCAACTTGAAAAAGCTAAAGAAGCTTTTGTTTCCGGCGGATTGATAGCTTATCCCACTGAGTCTGTTTTTGGTTTGGGTTGCAATCCATTTAATCAGCAAGCCGTTCTTAAACTTTTAACCTTAAAGCAAAGAGCGGTTGAAAAAGGTTTGATACTGATAGCCTCTCACATCAGACAAATATTACCGCTGATAAAACCGAAACATGCCGATGATTTAGCCAGAGCCTTAAAAACGTGGCCGGGACACAATACCTGGATATTTCCAAAATCATCAAAAGTACCTGAGTGGGTTTCAGGAAGTTTTGAAACCATAGCTGTAAGGGTCAGTAAACATGAAGCCGTCGTACAACTTTGTAATTACTTAAACTCACCTTTAGTCTCAACCTCTGCAAACCTTGCAAATCAACCAGTTTTAAACTCAATTAAGGATATAAAAGATGTATTTGGTGATAAAATACTCTGCTATTTTGATGCTCCTTTAGGAAAAGAGCAGAAACCAAGTACTATCAGAGATGCGAGTACAAACCAAGTCATTCGTTAAAAACCATTGCACCAAACAAGAGGTTGTCAAATTTGGATTTAGAAATAAAAAGCCGGCTTTATTCATTGCTTACAGCTTTGTTAACTCCAATTGTTTTATTGCGTTTGGCAATTCGGGGAATTAAATCACCGGCATACTTTCGTCGTTGGAAGGAGCGGTTCGGTGTTTTTACCAATCCACAGTTTAAAAAGTCCATTCTTATTCATGCGGTTTCGGTTGGAGAAGTGAATGCGGCGATTCCATTAATTCGAGCTTTAATGGAAACCTATAAGGATTACAGTTTTGTCATCACGACAGTGACACCAACCGGGTCTGATCGCGTTCAGCAAATTTTTGGGAATAGTGTTTTTCATCTCTATCTTCCTTATGACTTACCCGGAGCAGTTAAGCGTTTTCTTAGAAAAATAAAACCGGAACTAGCAGTTGTTATGGAAACCGAAATCTGGCCGAATCTTTTCCGCTTCTGTAAAAAAAGAGATATCCCCATCGTTGTTGCGAATGCGCGTTTATCAGAATTATCACTCAAAGGTTATAAATGGGTGCAATCATTGGCAAGAATGGCTGTCAATAACACCAAATTTGTTGCCGCTCAAACCAAAACGGATGCTGATCGTATGATTCGTTTGGGTTGTGACATTGATAAAATTTATGTGGTTGGAAGTTTAAAATTTGACATTATCATTGAAGATGACATCATTCAAAAAGGCAAAACCATTCACGAACACTGTTCCAAAAACAATTTAATCTGGAT
>JAGRJO010000113.1 GCA_020442725.1 Lysobacterales bacterium | reverse complement strand
GTGCGGCGATTTTCGGACCAACAAAAGATTACGAATGTTTGTGTGGCAAATACAAACGCATGAAACATCGTGGTGTGGTCTGTGAAAAATGTGGCACGGAAGTAACTTTGTCAAAAGTGCGTCGTGAAAGAATGGGGCATATTGCTTTAGCAAGCCCGGTTGCGCATATCTGGTTTTTGAAATCATTACCATCAAGAATTGGTTTGATGCTGGAAATGACTTTAAGAGAAATCGAAAGAATTCTTTATTTTGAATCATTTGTAGTTACCGATCCGGGCATGACAGACCTTGAAAAAGGCACGTTATTGACTGACGAACAATACACCAATGCGATTGAAGCCTGGGGCGATGAGTTTAAAGCAAAAATGGGCGCAGAAGCCATTTATGATTTGCTGAAAGATATTAATTTGAACAAACAGCTGGTTCAGTTCCACGAAGAAATCGAATCCACTCGTTCAGTTACAAAGATTAAAAGATTGTCAAAACGAATCAAACTGTTTGATTCATTTGTGAAATCAGGAAACCGTCCTGAGCACATGATTATGACAGTTCTACCGGTTCTTCCACCGGAACTTAGACCGTTGGTTCCTCTGGATGGCGGACGTTTTGCAACATCGGATTTGAATGATTTGTATCGTCGAGTTATTAACAGAAACAATCGTTTGCGCCGTTTGTTGGACTTGCACGCTCCTGACATTATTGTTCGTAACGAAAAAAGAATGCTACAAGAGTCTGTGGATGCGTTGCTGGATAATGGCAGAAGAGGTAGAGCAATCACTGGTACGAATAAACGTCCATTGAAATCCCTTGCGGATATGATTAAAGGGAAACAAGGTCGTTTCCGTCAGAACTTACTTGGAAAACGTGTGGATTATTCTGGTCGTTCCGTTATTGTGGTTGGTCCAACGTTGAAATTACATCAATGCGGTCTTCCAAAGAAAATGGCTCTGGAACTGTTCAAGCCTTTCATCTTAGGCAAATTGTTGCAATATGATTATGTTTCAACAATCAAGGCAGCTAAGAAGAGTGTTGAAGACGAGACTCCGGAAGTTTGGGACATTTTGGCACAAGTTATTCGTGAACATCCGGTTCTGTTAAACCGTGCACCAACTCTTCACAGATTAGGTATTCAGGCATTTGAACCAATTTTGATTGAAGGTAAAGCCATTCAGCTTCATCCTTTGGTTTGTACCGCGTTCAATGCCGACTTCGACGGTGACCAAATGGCGGTTCATGTGCCACTATCAATTGAGGCACAGTTGGAAGCCAGAACATTGATGATGTCAACAAATAACATATTGTCTCCAGCTAGTGGTGAGCCAATTATTGTACCTTCTCAAGACGTTGTGTTGGGTCTGTATTATATGACTCGTGCTTTGGTCAATCAACCGGGTGAGGGCATGATTTTTGCCGATCCGGATGAAGCGCAAAGAGCTTATGACAATGAAAAAGTCACATTGCAAGCCAAAGTAAAAGTCAGATTGCCTGTTGATAAAGTCAATGAAGACGATGAACAGCAATATGAATTGGTCGAAACAACAGTTGGTCGTGCAATTTTGCATAGAATTTTGCCTAAAGGTTTAGGTTTCGAAAACATTAATGTTGTTCTGACTAAGAAAAACATTTCTAAGTTGTTGAATATCTGTTATCACAAAATGGGTGTGAAAGAAACGGTTATTTTTGCGGACCAATTAATGTACACCGGTTTCCGTTTTGCAACTTATTCTGGTATGTCAATCGGTGTTGACGATTTGATTATTCCTGAAGAAAAGAAAGATATTCTGGCTGAGTCTGAGAAAGAAGTTCTGGCAATTCAAGGTCAGTATTCATCCGGATTGGTTACAGCTGGCGAAAGATATAACAAGGTGATTGATATCTGGTCCAGAGCTAATGAAGAAGTCGCTAAATCGATGATGAAAGCATTAGGAACAGATGAAGTTGAAACCAAAGATGGTAAAAAAGTCAGTCAGGACTCAATGAACTCAGTATTTGTGATGGCTGATTCTGGAGCCAGGGGTTCCCCGGCTCAAATGAGACAGTTGTCAGGGATGCGTGGCTTGATGGCGAAACCGGATGGTTCGATTATTGAATCACCAATTAAAGCTAACTTCAGGGAAGGTCTTGACGTTATGCAATACTTTATTTCAACTCACGGTGCACGTAAAGGTTTGGCTGATACTGCTCTGAAAACTGCAAACTCAGGTTATTTAACAAGACGTTTGGTTGATGTGGCGCAAGACGTGGTTGTAACTAGTCAGGATTGTGGCACAATTGATGGAATGAATCTTCAAGCCATTATTTCCGGTGGAGAAGTTGTTCAGTCATTAGGCTCAAGAGTTTTGGGTCGTGTGGTTGCTGAAGATATTTTTGCCAGAGATGCTGATGACAAACCATTGATTCCTCAAGGTACATTGATTGATGAAGAAACTGTCAGTTTGATTGAAGAAACAGGGATAGATACTATCAAAGTTCGTTCTCCAATAACTTGTGAAGCAGAGTCCGGTATTTGTGCAAGATGTTATGGTCGTGATTTGGCCAGAGGTCATTTCGTGAGTATTGGTGAGTCTGTAGGTGTTGTAGCTGCTCAAAGTATTGGTGAGCCTGGTACTCAGTTGACAATGAGAACCTTCCATATCGGTGGTGTGGCATCTAAACAAGCAGCAAACAATCAAATTCAGATTAAATCAGATGGTGTTGTGAGACTTCATAACATTAAAACTGTTAAGAATGTTGATAAAAAGCTGGTTGCAATTTCTCGTTCCGGTGAGTTATCAATTCACGAAGCATCGGGAAGAGAGAAAGAGCGTTATAAAATTCCTTATGGTGCAATCATTGATGTCAACGAAGGGGCGAAAGTTAAAGGTGGAGATGTTCTCGTTACATGGGATCCTCATACTCACCCAATTGTAACTGAGGTTGCTGGTATCGTTAACTTCATAGACTTCCAGGACAACGTAACAGTACAGGAACAAGTGGATGACTTGACAGGATTAACTAGTTTCGTGATTACCGATCCTAAAACCAGAGGTTCAAGAGGAAAGGATATGAGACCGATGATTCGTTTGGAAAACAAACGAGGCAAACCGGTTATGATTCCGGGAACTGAAATCCCGGCTCAATATTTCCTCCCTCCGGGAGCAACAATTAATATTCAAAATAAACAGGAAGTTAATGTTGGTGATTTCTTGGCTAAGATTCCACAAGAATCAAGTAGAAACAGAGATATTACCGGTGGTCTGCCAAGGGTTGCTGACTTGTTTGAAGCAAGAAAGCCAAAAGATGCGGCATTACAAGCTGAGGCAGCAGGAATTATTTCTTTCGGAAAAGAAACCAAGAGTAAAAATAGATTGGTTATCACCACAAAAGATGGAGAGCAAGTAGAAACTTTAATTCCTAAGTGGAGACAAATCATCGTCTTCGAAGGTGAGCATGTAGAAAAAGGTGAGGTCATTGTTGAAGGCGAGCCAAATCCGCATGACATTCTTCGATTACAAGGTGTTGAAGCTTTGGCGCATTATTTGGTGAATGAGATTCAAGATGTTTACCGTTTACAAGGTGTGGGAATTGACGATAAACATATCGAAACGATTATCAGGCAAATGTTGAGAAAAGTTGAGATTGTTTCTCCGGGTGATTCCGATTTATTGAAATCTGAGCATGTATCTTTGAAAGAAGTATTGACAACCAATAAGGAAATTATTAAGAAAGATGGTGTTCCTGTGGCTTATGAGTTGCTATTGCTAGGTATTACAAAAGCATCCTTGGCGACAGAATCATTTATTTCAGCGGCGTCCTTCCAAGAGACTACAAGAGTTCTGACAGAGGCTTCTGTAAGAGGTACTAAAGACAGTCTCAGGGGATTAAAAGAGAATGTGATTGTTGGACGTTTGATTCCGGCAGGTACAGGTTTGGCGTATCATCAAGAGCGTAGAAAATCCAGAGAAACAGAATTAAAAATGGATCTAATGGCTATTGAAGAGCAGTCAATTTTTGAAGAAAGTGACGGCGAAGGTTTGATTGAAGAATAAATCAATTGACTCTGATTTCATTTCAACAACAGTAAAGATGTAATAAAAATAAAAATATATTGCATCATTACTTGACTAAAAACGGGGGAGTCACTAAAATCCCCGTTCTTAATTTTGACGGGCTGGTTTTCGCCAGCCTGTCTTTTGTTTTCTATAGGGTAAAGAAAAAATATGGCAACTATAAACCAATTAGTAAGAAAGCCTAGAAAGCCAAAGGCGTATAAAACTAATGTACCGGCTTTGGAAGCGTGTCCACAAAAGAGAGGAGTTTGTTCTCGTGTTTATACAACGACTCCAAAAAAACCAAACTCTGCTTTGCGTAAAGTGGCTCGTGTGAGATTGACAAATGGTTTTGAAGTTACAAGTTATATCGGTGGTGAAGGTCATAACCTGCAAGAGCACTCGATTGTGTTAATTAGAGGTGGTCGTGTTAAAGACTTACCTGGTGTGAGGTATCACATTGTTCGTGGTGCTTTGGATACTGCTGGTGTGAATGACAGAAAACAAGGTCGTTCTAAATACGGAACTAAGCGTCCTAAGAAATAAAGGTTAATTTGAAATGTCTAGAAAAAGAAGAAATTTTGCTCGTGAAGTGCTGCCTGATCCTAAGTTTGGAAGTCAGTTGGTTGGAAAGTTCATGAACATGGTGATGGTTGATGGCAAGAAGTCAGTGGCAGAAAAAATTGTTTATGGCGCATTGGATGGAATCGTAGAAAAAGAAAAAGGTGATGCGGTTGAGTTGTGTGAAGCGGCATTATCAAAAGTTAAGCCATTAGTTGAGGTTAAATCACGTCGTGTTGGTGGTGCAACTTATCAGGTTCCTATGGAAGTTCGCCCAAAAAGACAAATGGCGTTGGCTATGCGTTGGGTGATTGAGGCTGCAAGAAAACGTGGCGAAGATAGTATGCCTGCTAAATTGGCAGCTGAGCTTTCTGACGCGTTGCATGATCGCGGAGCTGCAATGAAAAAACGTGAGGATACTCACAAAATGGCTGAAGCGAACAGAGCTTTTGCTCACTACAGATGGTAGTAAATTAGTTATATAAAAAAATAAAAAACTGGAATAAGGTCATGGCGAGAGCAACTCCTATCGAAAGGTATCGAAATATTGGGATTATGGCTCATATTGACGCAGGGAAAACGACCACGACGGAGCGTATTTTATATTATACAGGAGTGTCTCACAAAATCGGTGAGGTTCATGATGGAAATGCTACGATGGATTGGATGGAGCAAGAGCAGGAGAGAGGTATTACCATTACCTCTGCTGCAACAACTTGTTTCTGGAGCGGAATGGACGGTAGTTTTGATAGTCATAGAATAAATATTATTGATACACCGGGTCATGTTGACTTTACGATTGAGGTTGAAAGATCGTTAAGGGTTCTTGATGCGGCTGTAGCTGTTTTTTGTGCGGTAGGAGGTGTTGAGCCTCAGTCGGAAACAGTTTGGAGGCAGGCGGATAGGTATCATGTTCCTAGGTTGGCTTTCATCAATAAAATGGACCGTGTTGGCGCAGATTTTGATAGAGTTGTTGACAATGTAAGAAATCGTTTAGGTGCAAATGCTGTTCCTTTGCAAATGCCGATCGGTGCGGAAGAAAACTTTAAAGGAATAATAGACTTGCTTAAGATGAAGGTGGTTTATTGGAACGAAGACGACATGGGTGTTGCTTTTGAAGAGAAAGAAATTCCGGATGAAATGTTGTCAGATGCTGAATTGGCGAGAGAGTTTGTTGTTGAAACAGCGGCTGAGGCAGATGAATACTTGATGGATAAGTATTTAGAGCAAGGTGAATTGTCAATTGATGAGATTGTTAAAGGATTAAGAAAGAGAACGATAAATAACGAGATTGTTTGTTGTTTGTGTGGGACGGCCTTTAAAAACAAAGGTGTGCAATCCGTTTTGGACAAGGTTGTTGAGTTGTTGCCATCTCCGTTGGATGTGCCGGCTATAAAAGGAGTTGTTGGTGAAGATTCTGAGGATGTGGTTGAAAGACATGCTTCTGATGATGAGCCATTTTCAGCATTGGTTTTTAAAATCGCAACAGATCAGTTTGTTGGTTCGTTGTCTTTTTTAAGAGTTTATTCAGGAATTGTGAAAACCGGTGATATGGTTTTCAATCCAGTGAAAAATGCTAAAGAAAGAATAGGTCGTTTGTTGCAAATGCACTCGAACTCTCGTGAAGAAATCAAAGAAGTGAGAGCGGGTGATATTGCGGCAGTTGTTGGTATGAAGGATGTAACAACCGGAGATACCTTGTGTGCGATGAACGCGCCAATTATTCTGGAAAAAATGCAATTTCCAGAACCGGTGATTTCGGTTGCAGTTGAGCCTAAAACAACTGCTGACCAAGAAAAAATGGCAATGGCTCTATCTCGATTGGCTCAGGAAGACCCGTCTTTTCGGGTGAGTACAGATGATGAGTCCGGCCAAACGATTATATCGGGAATGGGTGAGCTTCATCTTGA
>JAGRJO010000112.1 GCA_020442725.1 Lysobacterales bacterium | reverse complement strand
TCATCATCATTGAGTTTGTGATGAAAGTCATGAACATCGCTAGTCATGTTGATATCCAGCGGTGTCCAGTGATTTTTGTTGGCATTCAGGAAGTATTTCCAAGCCCAAGGATATTTGAAAGGAGCTAACTGGTTGATGTCAGTTTGACCATTGATGACTCTTTTGTCTTCGGCATGAACAGGTTCAACCGCAACTCTGGCATTGGTCTCCTTGTTTTCAGGAGTGTGATTAACCACCGGTTGTTGTTTCTCTTTTTGCTGCTTAGATTCAAACTTTTCAGCAGCTTTGACTTCCTGTTTCTGTTCTTTGGTTTCTTTTTTGCCAAGACCTAAAGGATCATCCCAATTATACATTTATCACTCCCACGAAGTTGCCAAAACATCCGTAGCATCATATCAGAGGCTACCGAATAGTAATAGTATTTATTTTTTAAAATTTAAATTTTGAGAGCTATGTTCGATTCTATGACTTTGACAAAACTGACGATAGAGCAGCAGACTAAGGCTTAAATCGCAGTTAATAATCAATTATTAACAAGATTTATAACGCAATGATGCTGTTTTAGTGTCATGTTTTTCATGTCATACGAATCGAGACATAGGTCTCTCTATTGACAGGCTTCACAGTCCGGATCCAATATCGAGCACGCTGCCGGTGCGACCGATCCGAGTTGTTGTTGCTTGTCCCCTCTCTCATCGACACTTTTCTCTGCCTGAGTTGCACCCAGCGAACGCAGATAATAAGTGGTTTTGAGTCCTCTCACCCATGCCAGTTTATAAATGGCATCCAATTTCTTGCCTGACGGCTCTTTCATATAGATGTTTAATGATTGTGCCTGATCAATCCATTTTTGTCTGCGCGAAGCCGCTTCAATCAACCAACCCGCATCCACTTCAAAAGCTGTGGCATATTTCTGTTTCAAATGATCCGGTACCCGGTCAATTTTCTGCACGCTACCGTCAAAATATTTCAAATCATTAATCATCACATCATCCCAGATATCCAAATCCTTGAAGTCCTGAACCAAATATGGGTTCACAATGGTAAATTCACCGGATAAATTCGATTTAACAAATAAGTTCTGATAAATCGGTTCGATTGATTGCGAAACACCGGAAATATTGGAAATGGTCGCGGTTGGTGCAATCGCCATGGTGTTGGAATTACGCATTCCTTGTTTTTTAATTTTCTTGCGCAATTGATCCCAGTCCATTGTCGAGGATTTATCCATTTGAATAAAATGTCCTCTTTCTTTTTCCAGCATATCTATGGAATCAATCGGTAAGATTCCTTGCGACCACAATGAACCTTCATAACTGGGATAAGTTCCTCTTTCTGCTGCCAAATCACTGGATGCGGATAAAGCATAATATGAAACTGCTTCCATTGATTCATCAGCAAATTGAATCGCCTGTTCTGATGTGTAGGCTAGTTGTTGTTTGTACAATGCATCCTGAAAACCCATCAAACCAATTCCAACCGGTCTGTGTCTCAAATTGGAACGTCTCGCCTGTGGCACGCTGTAGAAGTTGTAATCAATCACATTGTCCAACATACGCATGGCTGTTGTTACGGTTTTTTCCAGCTTTTCATAGTCAATTCCGTTTTCAGTTGTGTGATGTGGCAAATTGACAGAACCTAAGTTACAAACTGCTATTTCATCATCTGAAGTATTTAATGTAATTTCAGTACAGAGATTGGAACTGTGAACCACACCCATGTGTTGCTGTGGCGAACGAATGTTACAAGGGTCTTTGAAAGTCAACCAAGGATGACCAGTTTCAAACAGCATTCCCAACATTTTACGCCATAAGTCTTTCGCCTGAATCACTCGGAAATTTGTAACTCCTCCGGCTTGAGCTTTTTGCTCATACTCTTCGTACTTTTCACGGAATTTCTGACCGTATAAATCATGCAGTTCCGGAACTTCTTCCGGCGAAAACAATGTCCAGCTTTTTTCTTCCGCCACTCTTTCCATAAACAAATCCGGAATCCAGTTGGCTGTATTCATATCATGAGTTCTGCGACGATCATCACCGGTGTTTTTACGTAAATCCAGAAACTCTTCGATGTCAATGTGCCAGCTTTCCAAATAAGCACACATAGCACCTTTGCGTTTTCCGCCTTGATTAACAGCAACTGCTGTGTCATTCGCCACTTTAAGGAATGGCACAACCCCTTGCGATTCGCCGTTTGTACCTTTAATACGAGCCCCTAAACCACGAACCCGTGACCAGTCATTTCCTAAGCCACCGGCATATTTAGACAATAAAGCATCATCGGTAATCGCACTGAATATTCCTTTCAAATCATCAGGAACAGTTGTCAGATAACAGCTTGATAGCTGTGGACGTAAAGTTCCCGAGTTAAACAAAGTCGGCGTTGAGCTCATAAAATCAAACGAACTCAGCAAGTTGTAGAACTCAATGGCGCGTTCTTCTCTGTCAACTTCGTTGATTGCCAGTCCCATGGACACGCGCATAAAGAAACTTTGCGGAAGCTCGATACGATTTTTGCCACTATGAATAAAATATCTGTCATACAGAGTTTGAAAACCCAAATAGGTGAAATTCAAATCTCGTTCCGGTTTGATAGCCTGACCGAGTTTATCTAAATCATAATTAGTCAATTCAGGCGACAATAATTCCAATTCAACCGCTTTGTGAATGTATTTTTTAAAGCTGGACGGATAAAGTTCAACCATTTGTGATTGAGTCGCTTCTCTTTCTTCCCCATAAAGAAAAGATAATGCCTCTTTTCTAAGGCTGTCTAGCAACAATCTGGCTGCAACTCGTGAATAATTCGGGTCTTTCTCGATGTGTTGTCTGGCACTCATGATGATTGCCGAACTCAAGTCCTTTTCAGCGATACCATCAAAAATATTGCGATAAGCATCTTTCAGAATCAATTCTTTATCAACGCCGGCAAGTCCTTCAACAGATTCTGAAATAATGACTTCCAAACGACCGGCATCAAGAAGTTTTTTCTCACCATCATTACCTATAACATGAATTGCAGGACCGGTTGATTTTTTCTTGGATTTGGCTTTATTTTTTTCTCTTTTCTCGGCTTGTTTGGCACGATACAAAACATAATCACGGGCGACCTTGTGTTCACCGGCTCGCATCAATGCTAATTCAACCTGATCCTGAATATCTTCGATATGAATGGTTCCGCCGTCATCTAGGTTTCTGAATAAACCACGAACCACATCTTCAGTCAGTTTTTCAACAATTTCCCTGATTCTGCGTGAAGCAGCTGCCTGACCACCTTCGACCGCCAAAAATGCTTTTGTCATTGCGACTGAAATCTTGGACTTATCAAAACCGGTAATCATCCCATTTCTACGAATGACTCTGTATTCTCCCGGTGCTGATGTTTTTACATCATTTTGTACAGATTTTTTGTCTTCAATCATTTGATTTTTTGGTGTATCTGACCCATGTGTTTCAGTATTTTGCATTTTGACTCCGGAAGCGTTTGTATTGACCCATTCTTATCACAAAAACTTTCAAAAATAAAAAACAGCGATGAATCTCTCACCATTTCAAAACTGTTTTTTTATTATTATTTTATAGAAAAGTTTTCGCTCAATCCGCTTCTATCATAATGATAAAATTGGACTAAATCAAGCTGAAATTGAAGATAAAGAACGATTAATTTAATGTGCCTTTTTGAATCAATTTTTGACATTTTTTTACATAGCTATCAATTCAAAATGCAATCAATAAGTTAGCAAATTTTTCTCATGTGATATGGGCAAATTTGGCTCTAACTTTCATCTATTTTAGTTTGGAAATAGAAACGCCCAAAATTCAAAATCGCCGCAACCGTCAATCCCAAAATCAGACCCAACCAAAGACCTTCAGCACCCATATTTTTTTTCAAAACAAAACCACCACGAACAGGCCAACCCAAAACCCCAATAAGCAATTGTTGTTGCATACATCAAAAATGTTGTGTCTTGAATTCCGCGTAATGCTCCGGCTCCGGCAACTGCTATGGGTAATTGAATGATTTCAAACATTAGGTCTCTCCTCTCTATTATTTAGTTGCACTAATCAAAGACTCAGCCGGTATTCCTAAACTATTGTGAAGATTGCGAATCATGGGGAGCGTAAGAGATCTTTTCTTATTCAGTATTTCATACACTCTGTTTGATTTTCCAATCATAGGAACGAGGTCTTTAACACTTAAATTTTGTCGCTCCATTTCAAATCGGATAGCTTCAATTGGATCAGGCAACTCAAGACTGTAATTCTGTGCTTCATAAGCCTCAACCAACGTAACCAGGATGTCTAGCATATCACCATCTGGCGTATCCTTTTCTGCCATCATTAATTTGTCAATCTCTTTAAGAGTTTCCCGATAATCACTTTCATTTTTTATTGGTTTAATATTCATAATCTCTATTCTCTAAATACTTTGTACGTCTATTGCATCATATTGAGCGTGTGTACCAATGAAACGAATATATACCACACCATAGGGGTAATTAATCTTCACTACTAAACGATATTTGTTGCCGGCAATATTGAATACCACCCTGCTATCTTTAAGAATACTGGCATTGCCAAAGTCAGCTTTAACATCAGCCGGTACCGACCAGTCAGCTTTTTTTACAAATCTATACCAAGCTAATGTCTGTTTCTTGGCATCCAAATATTCAGGAGCATTTTCCCAAAAATACTTAAGTGTGGATAGTGCAATTATTCTCATACGGTGATTATAGTCCCGTATCGGGACTAATGCAAGGGGTATTTGTTTTTATAATTTTGAGGGTTTAGTGATCGAGACTTTAAAAATACAGTCTCGATCACCATTGCTATTTAAGTATCTGATGCAACCTAAATAATCTTATCATCCAGTCAATGGACTGACCTAAGATGAAAATATAGTCCCTGAAGGACTTTGCTTTTTTTTCTTCCATTTGTTTCACCTTTATGGATAGCCATGAAACCAACTGAAAGTCCACCAGAGCCAGAAAATAGATCTATTTATGACATCTTATCTTGACAAAACAAAGCTGTGCTTTTATTCTAAATCCAGTTGGTTCATAGCCAATTTTTAAAAAAATCTAAAACCTGTAAGCTTATTTGAACGATCAGCTTGCAGGTTTTTTTAATACCTGCTACACAAGTTTCAGTTCGTGAGATAAAGCCAGTAATTTCGGCTCAATCCGCTTTTATCTTAATGATAAAATTGGACTAAATCAAGTTGAAATTGAAGATAAAGAACTATTAATTTAATGTGCTTTTTTGAATCAATTTTTGGCATTTTTTTAAATAGCTGTCAATTCAAAATGCAATCAACAGGTTAGCTGATTTTTCTCGCGTGATATGGGCAAATTTGGCTCTAACTTTCATCTATTTTTGTTTTGAAATAGAAACGCCCAAAATTTAAAATCGCAGCAACAGTCAATCCTAAAATCAGACCCAACCAAAGACCTTCAGCGCCCATGTTTTGTTCAAAACAAAACCACCATGAACAGGCCAACCCAAATCCCCAGTAAGCAATTGTTGTTGCATACATCAAAAATGTTGTGTCTTGAATTCCGCGCAATGCTCCGGCTCCGGCAACTTGCACTCCATCAGAAATCTGAAATGCCGCCGCGAAAAGCAATAATTGCACTGCGACAACCTGAACCGATTCTGCTCCTGTATAAAGTTCTACAATCGACCCTTTAAACAAAAAAATCGTCATCGCTGTAATGATCTGAACGATAAAAATCATACCAATTCCAATCATACCGGCTCTTCTTGTTTCGATCGCTGACTTTCTGCCGACAGCATTCCCAACCCGAACAGTAATCGCCATTGACATCCCTAGAGGAATCATAAACATGAACGAGGCAAAATTAAGTGAGATTTGATGAGCTGCTATCACGTCCGGTGAAAGACTGGATGCTATCATTGTCACAGCGGAAAAAAAACCACCTTCAGCAAAAAGCGCAATTCCAATTGGAACTCCAATCGACAGAACCTTAAAAATTACTTGTTTATCCACTTTTTCAAAGTGCGAAAAGACTTCCAAATCACGAAACCATCGGTGTTTCAACATAACCAAGCCAAAAGCAACAGTTTGAATCAGAATGACCAATGCAGAAGCATATCCGCAACCTTGAACTCCAAGTGCAGGAAAACCAAATTTACCAAACATTAAAATGTAGTTGAACGGAATATTCAAAAACAAACCCAAAAAGCTAATATACATCGTAATACGAGTGTGAGATAAACCATCGGCGACATATCTGAACACCAGGAAAAACGGAAAAACTAAAATACCCCAAGATATTGCATACAAATAGTTGATGGCATCAGGTATAACTTCCTGTCTGGTGCCAAAAAGTTTGAATAATGGCGTTAAATTCCTTAAAACAATAAAGAAAATGATTCCTATAAACAGTGCCAACCATAACAATTGACGTACCAATGGACCAACTTCTTTTCGTTTTCCGGCACCATCCAATTCTGAAACCATCGGCGGGGTTGCCATCAAAATTCCAAAAACAAACAT
>JAGRJO010000111.1 GCA_020442725.1 Lysobacterales bacterium | reverse complement strand
GGCTGATCTTGTAAAATCTCTTTAATTTGATTGGTTGATTGCAAAAGTCTATCCAATGAATACAAAGCCGATGATTTTAGCATTGCTTTGGATTTTGCTAAAGGAAAATGTGATTTCAATGAGCTTGTCAAATATTTTATCAGAGCTCAATCAAAATTTGAGTGATGAATTTTTCCATGTATAATGGCAAGAATGTTATTTTGTAACTGAAATCTATGAAAATATCACGAACTCCAATAATAAATTCAGGCGATCCCGAGGACAAAAGAGTTGAGATAAAAAACTATTTCAACGAAACCTATGATGTTTATGAAAAGCTGTTTAATGTGATTACCGAAGATGGATATTATGCAAGACCTGACCGACTCAGGCATCCGTTGATTTTTTATTTTGGGCACACAGCAACTTTCTTTGTCAATAAACTGCATGTTTCCAAAATTATTGAAGACAGAGTCAATCCTGAGTTAGAGTCTATGTTGGCAATTGGTGTCGATGAAATGTCATGGGATGATTTGGATGAGAAAAATTATGAATGGCCTGCCATCGAGGATGTTCGTGAATACCGAAATCAAGTCAGAGAGCTTGTCAATGGTTTGATAGATACACTGCCTTTGGATGTTCCAATCCGCTGGGATGATCCATTCTGGATTATTCTGATGGGAATTGAACATGAAAGAATTCATCTGGAAACTTCATCGGTTTTAATTCGTCAACTTCCTATGGAAATGGTTCAGACCAATATCGACTGGCAATCGTTTGCAGATTTTGGCTCGCCGGCTCCTGACAATGTGATGCTAAAGGTAACAGCTGGAACGGTGAAACAAGGGAAAGGTGATAATGCCACAACCTATGGTTGGGATAATGAGTACGGCGAAAAAATAACGGAAGTCGAAGAATTCAAAGCCTCAAAATATCTGGTCAGTAATCATGAGTTTCTCGAATTTGTCGAGGATGGTGGTTATAAAGTTGAAAGATGGTGGACTGAAGAGGGTTGGGCCTGGAAAGAGTTTCGCAAAGCAGAATATCCGACATTCTGGAAAAAGACTGAAGAGGGTTACAAATATCGCTCAATGACCGAAGAAGTGGATATGCCTTGGAGTTGGCCTGTGGATGTAAACTACCTCGAAGCAAAGGCTTTTTGTCGTTGGCTGAGTGCCAAAAAAGGTAAAAAAATCCGATTACCTACCGAGCCGGAATACTATCGCATCTATGACCAAAATTATAAAATGGAGATGGATGCAAATATCAATTTGAAACTTTGTTCATCTTCATGTCCGGTGGATACATTTGAGCATGGTGATTTCTACGATGTGGTCGGCAATGTCTGGCAATGGACGGAAACACCGATTGATGGTTTTAAAGGATTTAAAGTTCACCCTGCGTATGATGATTTTTCAGTTCCGACTTTTGATGGTCAGCATAATTTAATCAAAGGTGGAAGCTGGATTTCGACCGGAAATGAAATCATTCGGGATTCGCGTTATGCGTTTCGCCGACACTTTTTTCAACATGCCGGGTTTCGATATGTCGAATCTGACAGTATGGTTGATTCCACTTACAACATGTATGAAACCGACTCGTTGATTTCACAATATCTGGAATTCCATTACGGAAAAGATTATTTCCAGATTGCTAATTTCCCCAAAACCTGTATTGAAACCATTCAGCCGCACTTTGAAAGCATCAATACTGACAAAGCTCTTGATATTGGTTGTGCCGTTGGCCGCAGTAGTTTTGAATTGGCAAGATATTTCAATAAAGTCGATGCAGTCGATTTTTCCACACGCTTTATTTTAAATGCGATTAAATTACAGGAAAACGGACAAATTCGCTATCTGATTGATGATGAAGGAGAATTAACCACTCTCAAAGAGTTTGATATCTCCGAATTACAACTCGGTGATAAAGCTCAAAATGTAGAGTTCACTCAAGGTGATGCCTGTAATTTGAAGTCCAAATACAATGACTACGACTTGATATTTGCAGGAAATTTAATAGACAGATTATACGATCCGAAAGCCTTTTTAGCTGATATTGTCACCCGATTAAATTCAGGAGGTTTACTGGTGTTAACTTCTCCTTACACCTGGTTGGAAGAATATACAACCAAAGAAAACTGGCTCGGTGGTAAAAAAGTCAATGGCGAGAATTTCACTACTTTTGATGGTTTAAAAGAGTGTTTAGGCGACACCTGTGATCTGATTGCAAAACCGGAGAATATACCGTTTGTAATCAGGGAAACGAAAAGAAAACACCAACTGACTGTTTCCCAGATGACCATATGGCGTAAAAAATAACTTTGAGCAGATATCTTTTGCTTAATTACTGCGTTATTTTTGTGCTCGAATGGTCACATATTTGATATATGCTCACATTCTGCGCTAAAAATGCCTTGTCCTAAAGCAAAATATAAAGCTCAAAACGGTTTTTGGAAGAATGATACAGGTGAATTTCAGTATTTATCGTGTATCCGCTCCTGTTCTCCGTGAGGATGGGCTTCGTGAAAAAAATGACTTATATGAGTTTCATTACAAGTGGCAATGTTTCAAGAGTATTGAATATGATGAAAAAAATTGCTATGTGTTTATAGATTCATTACGAGCTGTTATTTTACCTAAAAATCAGCTTCCTGATAATTGTGAATCTTTTATCAAAGAGCGTTTGTTAAAGAAATAAGAATCAAACACCACTCCTTTTCTTAAAAAACCTAGTTGCTAATCTTCAAACCCTGAGGCGAAAATCAAATCCGGTAGAATGGCATCATCGGCTCCGGCTCTGTGAATGTTTGTTGCTCGTGTAAATCCGTCAAAATCTCTGATGACATCCGGGTTGGCAGGAATTAAAAGTGAAGGATCTTCAAGCATTGTACTTGTCAGATGCAAATCTCCGACTACCGGGTCTACAAAGTCAACATTTTGGAATAGAGATGAGCTATCTAAACCAGTCGCAGATTGATAATCTCCCAGAGTGTTGTATAGTGTACTATCCAAGAAAAATGAATCTCCATCGCTATCGAACATAATATTATAGTCTGACTCGGCAAACATGTTGCTGTTGGATACACTCAGAACTCGAGTGTTATCACCATTAGTCAGATTAATTAGAATATTGCCACGCATCGCAACTTCGGATACTTCTGAGTTGTTACTTTTTAAACATGCAGAAATTGCTGAATTACCTAATAGTGTACCACTTAATAAAACAGTATTATTAAGTACAGATACATTTTTATTTAAACCTGATAAATCAAGGCCATACTGAGTTGCTTGTATAAAGTTGTTACTGATTAAAGTATTAGTAGTTGTATCTGATGTATTTTGACTCTGAACACGTAGAGCAAGAGAATAACCATCAGCTGAGAAGAATATTGAATTTTGTCTGAATATCAAGTTATTGGTGCTTGCTAATGTTATTCCTTGTCCACTTGGAGATTGATTAGAGATTTCATTTCGCTGAATTGAGACATCCCGGGAACGAATCATGTAAATCAGTTTAGGACCGAATCTTATTGTTTGATTTTCCATTAAATTGTCTTCAATCACGATATTTTGAAGTCCATCGATATCCGCGCTTTCTAGATAAAGAACAGCACCGCCAGAATCAAATTCATTGTCAATGATATATAATCCATCAATATGAGTGTCATTGACTTGGCTTATGAGGCTGGCGTCTTCTTGTGGAATTGTTGTTGTACTATTTACCGGATGTGATGTGAAAATATTATTCACCATTGTGATGTCATTTCCGCCTGAATCAAACATTACAGCCGTTGTGAAGTTTAGGGAACCTTCAACTTTGAAACCTAGTGAGACTATATCAATCATTTCTGCCTGATTGATTTTAATAATCCAGTTATCCGTAGCCGAAGATGGGGTATGGGTGAGGGTTGCTATGTCATTCTCGTCTTCTGAAGTGATGATGAGGCGAGCATTCGGGTTTCCTGTACGGGTTATCGGGTTGATTTCAACATGAGCGAAATGTGTTCCTGGTGTCATTTCAAGCTGTACATGGTCTCCAATTCCGTGAATTTCAACCTGATTGAGGGCATCTGCCAATGTCGTAAAATCTGTACCTGGCTGAGGTCCGACTAGATAGTGTCCTCCCATACCGCTTCCGGCAAATGCTAAGTGGATCATACTAGTCTGAATTAGAAATAAAAATGTAATAGTTTTAAATATGACTCTCATGGATGAATAACTCTTGAAAAATTGAAAGTGCGAATCATATCTTTGAAACTGGTAAAAAAACCTGAAAAAAACTTAAAATATTCTTTAAATTTTTATGAAATTCTTCCAACTTCATTGAGTTTATCGATAGCTACATTGATATTGTATGAGAATAAACTTATAGTAATGATTTATACAATTGATAAAATATAGCAAGTGCATATATTGTCAGAGCATTTAGTTGCTATCTAAAAGGCTTGTAAAAATATTAAATGACTAACTTCAACAAACTTTCTATGTCACGATTCTCCGAACAATTTCATGGGATGAATTTGACATCCATGCATTCGACCAATCCTGAACCATTTTCTAAGAAGGAGCTTGAGGAAGTACTCGGTCGGAGTTTTGCTGAGATTTTGGAAGATGTCAGTTTGGGTTTTGCTGCTGATGAAGGTTCAATTGAATTGCGACATACGATTGCTGAGAACTTATACCCAAATACTCAAGCGGATGATGTGATTGCTCATGCCGGTGCTCAGGAGGCTTTATACTGTGTGTTGAATGCATTGCTGGAAAAAAATGATGATGTTTTGGTGGTCGTTCCTGCGTTTGAACCATTGATTCGTATTCCGCAAAATATCGGTTGCAATATTCGTACAATTGAATTGCAAAGCAAACATCAATGGAAACTGGATTTAAAAAAAGTTGAAGAAGAATTTAAGTCCGGTTGTAAAGTTTTTATCATTAATTTTCCGCACAATCCAACAGGAGCTTATTTGAGCGACAAAGAGTTTGAAGGGATCATCAATTTATGTCGAAAATACGATGTCTGGTTGCTGTCGGATGAAGTTTTCAGAGGTTTAGAACATGATGAAAATATAAAGCTACCTGCTGTTGCTGATGTTTATGAAAAAGGCATCAGTATTGGAGTGATTTCTAAAGCCTTTGCGATTCCGGGAATTCGGATTGGCTGGCTGGTTTGTAAAGATGCGGGATTACGAAGTAAAGTTCTCGATGTAAAAGGTTATTTATCAGTTTGCAATTCACAAATTGATGAAAAGTTAGCAGTAGCAATATTGAAGATGCCGAATCAAATATTGCAACGAAACTTGCAAATTATACGTAGAAACAAAGAGTTGATAAGGAGTGAAGATAAGCTCTTTGGATTTCCGATTAAAGTTAAAATTCCAGAATCGGGTTGTTCATTATTTGCAGAACTAATCGATGCAGATGCTGAAGAGTTTACTAAAATGGTTGCAGAAAAGTATGGGTATTTGATTTATCCATCCTCGCTTTTCAGTACTAACATCAATGCCGTAAGAATTGGTTTTGGAAGCAAAAAGTTTAGTGAGTTTATCAAAAAGGGGAGAGCAGTTTTATGAATAAACAAAGAGTGGGAAAATGGTTGATGGTTTTGATTTCTTTGAGTGCAGTAGTGGCGCTTTTTTTTGTAAAACCGATTCCGCAAGATCCGGGATATCACAAATTTATAGATGACAGGACAATGCTGTCTGTGCCTAACTTCTGGAATGTGATGTCGAATTTACCGTTTTTGATAGTTGGTATTCTCGGATTGATGCAATTGAAATCATTTAAAACAATCGCCGAGATGGATTTGGCGTATTGGTTATTATTTTTTGGGTTGGCTTTAGTTGCTTTTGGATCGGGTTATTATCATTGGTTGCCAAGCAATGAAACTTTGGTTTGGGATCGCTTGCCGGTGACCGTTGCGTTTATGTCGCTTTTTGCCATAATCATTGCGGAATTTGTCAATGCTCGCAGAGCATCGGTTTTGTTATTTCCGCTCATCATTATTGGCATGCTTTCAGTATTTTATTGGCAATACACCGAATCTCAAGGCGAGGGTGATTTAAGATTCTATGCTTTGGTGCAATTTTTACCAATATTGCTAATTCCGGTTATGTTGATCTGTTTTCAGTACAAATTTAACAGGGTTTCCGGTTATTGGTTTTTACTGCTTTTTTATGTCGCTGCCAAATTGCTGGAATCATTTGATGTTCCGATTTTTGAATTAACAGGCGGAACTATCAGCGGACATTCTTTAAAACACATTGTCGCAGCAATAGGAATGTATGTTTTACTTGTGACTTATAAAAAACGTTCAGAGCTTTTTGGAAAGTAGCTTTGCTAAAACTGCCATGCGAATGGTCACGCCATTTTTCACCTGTTCTAAAATCACAGAGGGGGAGTTATAAGCAATTTCCGAACTGATTTCCACATCTCGATTGATGGGTCCGGGATGCATGACAATACATCCTTGATTGGCGTGTGATAAGTTCTTACGATTCAATCCGAAATTGTTGTGATATTCTTCTAAATTCGGAATATTTTGCAGTTTCATTCGCTCTTT
>JAGRJO010000110.1 GCA_020442725.1 Lysobacterales bacterium | reverse complement strand
GAATGAGCATTATGCTTATTTGCTATCCGCTCGTCAACATTTTTTTTATAATTTTAATATTTTCTAATTGATTATTTAGCAGATAGAAAAGTTATCCTCTGATTGCTCGCTTTCAATATCGTTTTGATGGTATTTTCTGAGCACCAAATCTGTATAGTTTTCTTTGCCCGACTGACAGCGGTATAGAGTAATTCGCGATTTAAAAAATCTTCCTCGATGTTATCGGCAATAGTAATTAAGACATGATCATATTCTGACCCTTGAGATTTGTGAATACTGATTGCATGTGCTAATTGCCAATTTTTAATTGCATCAAGCAAAATATATTGCTGTTTCCCTTGAATATTGAATAAGGCATACCATTGCCCTTTTTTCTTTGAGATAAAACCGATATCTCCATTAAAAATCCCTAAAGTGTAATCATTCTGAGTGACTAAAACAGGCATTCCTTCGTTAATTTCAAAATTATCATGGAAAACTTCTCTGCTGAGTTGATTGAGTTCCTTGACGCTGTTTTCACCGGAATTTGTAGCTGCCAATAACATTGACGTTTCACCATTTTGATGACTCTCTACCCATTGATTTAGAAACTGACTTTTTTCAGATTTTTTCTTTGGGCTTTTCCAAGTAAAATGTGGATATTTTCGGCATTCTGCAAATTTCTCGTAATCCGTTAAAATAATTGATTCGCAAAGTGCAAATATAACTGAATCATCTGCAAAACGATAATTTTTCTTTAATTCAACAAAGTTACTGATTTTTGAAGTGATTATTGATTGATTATTTGAGATTTCATTAAGCAAATTATATCCGGATTGATTCTTCATCAGGTTGCATAAATCAGCAAAGACATTTCCAACATCAACTGCCGGAAGTTGATTTTTATCACCTAATAAAATCAATTGAGCATTTGGTTTTAGTGCTTTTAATAGACCGCACATCATACTGATATCCAGCATTGATGCTTCGTCGATGATAATTAAATTATAAGGTAAGTGATTATCGTTGTTATAAAAATTAGTATTGCTTCTCGGTTTATATTTGAGCAAACGGTGAATCGTCACAGCATTTTGCGGAATTCGGCTGATAATTTCATCAGAGATTTCACTTTGCTCAAGGTTTTGGCGAATGCTTTCAATCATACGATTCGCCGCTTTTCCTGTCGGTGCTGCCAGAGCGATTGAATTGTCAGGATACAATTGCAAATACAACTGCAACATTTTAATAATTGCTGTGGTTTTACCAGTTCCCGGACCGCCGCTCAGTATAAAACGGGAATGAAATAATGCCGCAATTGCAGCCTGCCACTGCCAGTCAATTTCTTCCGTATTTACATTGATTTTAGTGATATTTTTTAGTATGGATTGCAAACTAATTAGATCAACATTAATCGCATGTTCACTTAAAAAATTGTTTCTAATAAAAATCTCATCATTATACAAACGTCTGAAACCACTTTTGCCATTCGTTTGCACGATATAGCCATGAGTACCATCCTGACTGATTAAATCATGTTCATACTCTTGCATACCCGTAATCGCCGAGTGACCTGATTCCGATGCAATTTGTATTTCACGAGCCAAATTTATTACACCCTGATTATTTGTAATTGATTTAAAAAAATGTACGATTTCCGGTACTAGGCTTGAATTCTTTTGTTTATCCATGTGAAAACTCACTTAATATTTCATCAATCAGTTTTTTGTCCGGTTTGTTAAAATAGACTCCCTGCCCCGCTTCATCCGGTTTCATGCCTCGAATAAAAATATATGCCACTCCTCCAAAGTCACGAGAATAATCAAAATCGGGAATTTTGTTTTGCAAAAACCGCGTAAATGCCACAGTGTATAACAAATATTGCAAATCATAATAATGATGCTGCACCGATTTTTCCAAATTTAAAAAGCTATAATCTTCAAAGGATTTTCCAAGATAATTACTTTTATAATCAATAATATAAAACTTTTTATTAAACTCAACAATGAGATCAATAAAACCAGTCAAAAAGCCTTTCAGACTATCATTTGAGAATTCAGTGGATTTATTTCTATGTTGACTCAGCCATCGACTGATTATTACTTTATCAACAGTTTCTAAAGGTAAAAGAAACTCCATTTCGACAATTTTATTCCTGACATTCTTGAGTTCAAACCCATCATTCCACAGCTTGGTATTAAGCACAGTGTGTATTTGCTGAGCAAGACATTCTGACCACTTTAAATCATAACCATTTTCTTTAAGTTGCCTCTCTGACACTTGCTGAATAACTGACTTTGCTGCATTAAAATCCAATTCCTCCAATATATGATGTTGCATTGTTCCGCTTTTGGTACCACCAGGAAAATCGAAGAAACTCTCGAAATTTTCTTTTTTCTTACCTTCTTCATCAGTTTCTGCATAGTATTGATGGTTTTTTGTTAAAGAAGAGAAACTGTAAACGCTTAAAGGTTGACTAATTTCTCCCTTAAATGGAGTTAATATGAGTGCCGGAGTGATATTGGAATCGTTGAAATGATTCGTTCTTTCATCAATATCAATGATGAAGTCTTTTATATTCGCGGAATTTACTTCAAGGTTTTTAAATAATCTTGTTATCGCAAGCCTGTCCAAATTTTTATCAAAGTCTGCACCAAGATAAACTCTAAATTTCGCTCGTGTAATCGCAACATAAAGCACACGCATCAGTTCAGCTTCTTGTTCCAATTGAAATTTGGCGACAGCTTCTTCAGTACCTCTCCAATCAATAATGCCATTATTATCGTTATCATGTACAGCAACAATTGAGTTAAGAAGTTTTCCATCATTTAAACCAATCGGCTTGATTTTCTCAATATTGGGTATAAAAACAATCGGAAACTCCAAGCCTTTGGATTTATGAATAGTCATTATAGTAATTTTCTGCCCATCACTTTCCAGTCGCCGTTTCTGGTTTTCATTATTGTCATTGATATTTTCAGGCTTGGAAATTTGTTTAATCAGCCATTCGTAAAACTGCTCAAGACTCAAACCATTGTCTTGCTGTTGTTGAAATAACTCTAGAAGATGAATCAAATCAGTATAATGTCTTTCGCCATCATTTCTACTCAATAAATTTTCGTAAACATTTTTCTCCTGAAGGAATATATTGAGTGATTCTGATAAACCTTGCTGTTGGCTTTGGACTCTTAAAGCAATAAATTCAGACGTTAATTCCTCTATATTCAGCGAATGAATTTCAGCAATATTCATCTGAAAAAATATTCCCTGATAGGTTGTAAAAACATTTTCTTTGGAGGGAAATAGAATTGCACGAATCAAATAATGCAATTGTTTAGCAATCTCGGTTGTAAAAATACTGGCTTCGCTACTGAGTGTGACACTGAAATTTTCAGCAATCAAAAACTCGTATAATTCAACAGCTTCCCTGTTTGTTTTAACCAATATTGCGATGTCTTTTTCTTGTAACTTTCGTGTTTCACTCGCAGTCTGAATCTCAGCAAAATTTAATAACCTTAGCAATTCATTTTTTAGTTTCTCATGTCGATTCATTGCCGGACTGTTAATAACTGCTAAAGCATTTGAGTATTCTTTATCAATCAGTTGTGAGCTTTGATCGTCTTTAGATTTAGAAGGATGGAATGCAATCGCATTGAGCAAAAAAGAATTGTTAGAGTCAAACATAGAATTTGAAACATTCAACATTTCTTCGCTACTTCGCCAATTTGTTTCCAAGTTATATATTTCATCAACCGATAATTTCGCCTTTTCATAGACAAAAACATCAGCTCCACGAAAATCATAAATCGCTTGTTTAGGATCACCCACATAAATCAAACTATTTCGACCTTGATTAAAACAACTATTAAATATTTCAAATTGCAAGGCATCGGTATCCTGAAATTCATCAATCATGACACATTGCCATTGATTGCTGATACTATGTGCTAAATTTGAGTTTGTTTTAACAGCCTGATACACCAACCTAATTTGGTCGGAATAGCTATAAATTCCATTCTCCTGCAAATTTTTATCCAACCGTTCGAGAATATAATTCCAGCATTCTTGCAGAAACTGCGAAACAAATATTTCTCTCTCAGATATGATTGGTTCCAGTTGATGAAAAAAATCAGGAAATGTATAGACGGTTTGGTCTTTGTTTAGATTCGATTTTAGGCTTTCTGCTGTAAACTTTGATACATCTGTTAATTGACCATTGAGGAATTCTTCGATATCGTTTTTATATTTTTCTCGTGATTTTTTGGGATATTTATTACCACTAAATTTGCCGCAATAAATAAAATCCATTAATAATTCTTTATCGGATTCCCATAGTATTTTAAGATCTGATAGTGTCTCACCCAGAGATTTAGAATTGATCTCTATATCTCGAAAGCCAATGCTTTTATAATGGCTTTTACTTAATAACCATTTGAATTTATTAATTATTTTTTCAATATCAGGAATCAAAGCTAACAAATCAACCGACAATTCTTTTTGCTTGAAACGCCAGAAATCATAAACATAGTTTTTAATTTCATCGTCAGTATTTATAAGTTCTGCGAGTACAGGTGATTGGCATTCGCTATTGAAGTCATCAAGAATCTTCTGACAGAAAGAGTTGATGGTAAAAACTGAAGCCTGATCAAAACAAATGATAGCTAATGAAACCAGTTTTAAAGCATCAGGGTAGTGTTGTTCATTTTTATAGGATTCATAAAGTTCAAATAAATGCTTGTTGTCATCTTTTGAAACTTCATGGAAGCCTGATAAATGATTTTTACATTCGATTAGCTGTTGTCTTAATCGTCCTTTAAGTTCAGCAGTCGCCGCTTTGGTAAATGTAACAACCAAAATTTGATCCGGTGTCAATCGCTTTTCGACGATATAGCGAATATACAAACCGGACAATGTATATGTCTTTCCGGTTCCGGCACTGGCTTCAATCAGTTTTGTACCATTTAGAGAAACCTTATACAAATCAAACAGTTGCATCAATGACCTCCGAATAATCTACCAACTCGATTGATTCTAAAAGCGGTTTAATGTACTCCTCAACATCTGATTGATAATCGTAATCCAGTAGTTGTTGAAGAAAGTATCTCTGTCCTTCGGTTGCCGGAAGTCTTTCGTTTCCTTTGAGTGAATTGTAATAAGCTATCTCAGTAGCCAAAGCAATATCATTCGTCCTTACATTAACCATTGCAGCCGGGTGAAATAGCCAAGGTTGCTGATGAATCAACCTCCACTTCTCTAAGATTTTTGATAATAATTCCGTTGTATTTTGAATTGGATTGAATTTAACAATTTTATCTTCAAAATACAGATAACTTTCACTTTCAGGTTGAGAGCATAAATGATTAATCCAGTGCTTGGTAATATATTTTCCTTTAGCTTTGCCTGTTTTAAAATCAACCAGTTGTTTTTTATCATTTAAGTGAACCACTCCATAAAATTTAAATTCTTCAAAAATTAACTCAATATCTTGTGAATGAGTTTCTGTCTGTTGATATATTTCAGACAAAGAATAGAGTTCTTTTGAGAATTTGTTGTAGTAGTTATGACTCAATGGTGAATCAGCCAGCAATCCGGTTTTCTTTGCAGTTTCGATATCATGTTGGAAAATATGACTCTTTAATTTCCATTCTTCCAGTTTATCGGGTTGATACGTTTCTGTATTTTTTAACTCATTGGAATATATCTTTAATTGCAGTTCAGCGACATTCTCTATAAAAAAATCTAAAGGGTTACTGAAAAATTCAGACAACTGCTGAATAGAGATGGCGGTTTCAAGCGTTTTATCAATCCGAATTTCTATATTATTATCTATAGGGCTATGCTGATAATATTTTTTTGCCAACTTAAAATTATTGAGAATATATGATTGTTGTTCTTTAGAGAAATAATATTGATTAAAACCGTGCATAAAATGATGCTGAATTGCAAATACATCGTTGGTTTTCTGCTTTAAATAGGTAACCAAATCTTCAACAACAGTCGATGCCGGTATGATTTCATTGGTACTTTGCTCATACCCGATATAGGTTAGTACCAGTTTATCAAGATTGCTTGTTAAAGCGGTTAACATTAAATTTTTGTCTGCGGCTCTTTTGGATTGATTTAATTGAGGTAACTTATTCTTAAATATATCCAAATCGTTTTTGGTATCATTTCCGGGAAACTTTCCTTCAGATAAACCCATAATAATCAATACTTTAGCATCTTCTATAAAAGTATTTTTCCAAGACTGAAAACGAATCCCTATTTTACCTTCATAGCGAATATCATTATCTGCAAGGGCTTTTTCAAGAACAGCTTTAATGACCGATAGTGGCAATTCAAATTCACAATCCAGAGTTTGTTCGCACAAACAGGTTCTGGCAATTTTAATAATTTTTAACTTTAATTCTTCATCAAAATCGCTATATAAAAAATCTTCACAAATAGATTCAACAAATTCAAACCACATCACTAGTGTTTTATCAGAAAGACTTTGTTCATAACATAAATACCACAAATCCAAAAACCGAAAAAAGCGAATAAATATGCTATTTTGCCCGGCTAAATCACCAAAAGTTGATAAGT
>JAGRJO010000010.1 GCA_020442725.1 Lysobacterales bacterium | reverse complement strand
CCAACAACGCGGTGCAGCGATTATTAAAGCTCGTGGTGCTTCAAGTGCTGCATCAGCTGCCTCTTCAGCGATTGACCATATCCGCAACTGGGAATTAGGTACAGATGATGGAGAGTGGGTATCAATGGCAATTCCAAGTGATGGCAGTTATGGCGTTGAACCTGGAATTATTTTTTCCTATCCAGTTACTTGTAAAAATGGTGAATATGAAATCGTTCAAGGTTTAGAAATAGACTCATTTTCACAAGAAAGGTTGGATGCAACTGAAAAAGAACTTAGAGAAGAACGAGCTGCCGTTGAGCATTTGTTCGTAAGCGCCAAGCCATCCACAGTCTATCATCCAGAATAAAAATCTCCGATACTACCCCTTTATAAAATTGGAGTGTTTAATGGTTATCCGAACTGATGAGCAATGGCTTGATTTGTTTTCTCAACATGAAACCAGTGGTTTGAATATGGCGGAGTTTTGTCGTCGCAATGATTTGAATCCGAAATATTTTTCCCTGCGCAGAAAGCAGTTTGGCTTAAAGACCAAGGCGAAACGCGCTGTTAAATCAAATACGACCGAGAGTTTTATCAAAGTTGCCGTTGAAAAGTCAGACTCCGGTGGCGTGGTTATTGAATATGGTAGTGTTAAACTCAGTTTTGGTGAACTACCACCGGTTTCATGGGTTGTTGAACTTTTAAAAACTTCATGATGCACTTTGCAGATGTTCCGGTTTATCTGCATCGTGAGTTTGTTGATTTCCGTAAGCAGATAAACGGCTTGAGCCTGATTGTTCAAAACTGTATGAATGAATCGGTTTTTGAACCGGGTCTGTTTGTATTTTGCAATAAGAAACGAGATAAACTTAAAGTGCTCTATTGGGACAAAACCGGTTTTTGCCTTTGGCACAAACGACTGGAGAAAGATAGATTCATCTGGCCACGCAAGTGTGAATTGAAAGTCATTCACTGGAATCATGAGCAGTTAAACTGGTTGCTTCGAGGCTTTGATGTCAGTCAGTTTAAATCACATAATGAATTGAAATATAAGGCAATTTAAGTCATAAATTCGAGTGTTTTTTATGCTTAAATGGTATAATATTCGCCATGAAAACGAAGGAAAAACTACTACAGGAAGTTGCCAATTTAAAGGCTGAAATCAAGAAAAGAGACTTCCTGATTTCCAGTCTTCAGGAGCAAGTTAAATCTCTGGAAAAATACCGATTCGGCTCCAGTTCAGAGAAAGACCCCAATCAAATGCCTCTGTTCAATGAAGCTGAACAGATTATTGATTCCAAACCTAAGCTTAAAACCAAAGGCAAAAAGAAAAAAGCAGGAATCAGAAAAACATTACCTGCCGAGCTTCCCTGTGTTGAAAAGGTTTATGACCTTGATAATGAGCAAAAGACCTGTCCTAACGACGGAACTGAACTGAAACACATCGGTGAGGAAACATCCGAACAACTTTTGTTTGTTCCGGCATCAGTCAAAGTCATCAAGCATAAATGTTACAAGTACGCTTGTCCCCAATGCAAAAAGCACATTGTTACGGCTTCCAAACCAAGAGATCCAATACCCGGTTCTATTGCAAGCCCTGAATTGTTATCGTATTTGAGCGTGAGCAAATATGCTGATGGATTACCATTGTACAGACTATCACAAATGTTTAATCGTTTGAACATCAAAATCTCTCGCACCAGCATGGCTGATTGGATAATTAAATGTGGAAGTCTGGTTCAACCATTGGTGAATCTGATAGCTGATGAGATTTATAATCAGCCTTGTGTTCATGTGGACGAGACTACTGTACAGGTTTTAAATGAGCCGGGCAAGAAAGCTCAGTCTAAAAGCTATATGTGGGTTCAAAGGGCTGGCAAAAATGTTTTGTTTAACTACAGCCGATCTCGAAGTCAAGCTACAGCTGAAAAGCTTCTTGCCAATTACAACGGAGCGATAATGTGTGATGGCTACCAAGGCTATGATGCAGCAGGTAAAAGCAGGAACATCACAAGATTGGGATGTTGGGTGCACGCCAGACGCTACTTTATCAAAGTCACTGAACAGAGCGAACATCCAACAGCTGAACAATTTATAAACCTGATTGGTCAACTGTACGGAATCGAGAAACACATTCGGGAAAACAAATACAAACCGGATAAAATCAAAGCCATCAGGCAACAACAATCTGTTCCTATCATAAACCAAATCAAGGAACTATTGGATCAGACCTTACACAGCACAGCTCCCAGTGGTTTAATGGGCAAGGCACTTGGCTATCTTCAAAGTCAATGGAACAGGCTCATCCGTTATACAGAAGATGGCAACTATCCAATAGATAACAATCTGGCAGAAAATGCTATTCGCCCCTTTGTTATTGGCAGAAAGAACTGGCTTTTTGCCAACTCAGTTAGTGGCGCCAAAGCCAGTGCTAATCTCTACAGTTTAATAGAAACTATCAAAGCACATGGTCTCAACCTCGAAGAGTACTTCACACACATCTACCGGCAAATGCCGAATGCCAAAACCATCGAAGACATCGAACAACTGGCACCCTGGAATTACAAACCGGAGTAACCCGCAAGTATTGGAATGCCAAAACAAAATCTTGTCAATGATGGGGATGGCTTGGCGCTTACCGTGCAAAAGTTAATATCGCCATGAAAGTTGTTAAAGAAACAGATGTTGAGAAGAAAGATGAGGCCATAATTCAATCAGACCAAATCATTCATCTAACAAACCACAGCCCCGGCGGCGGAAGAAAAAACAAATATGCCAATAAAGACCTGCGTATGGTTACTATTTATCGTGAAGATAAGAAGCCAATGAAGATTCTAACCAATGACTTTGATCGTAGTGCCATTGAAATAGCGAATCTGTACAAACAGCGTTGGCAGATTGAATTATTTTTTAAATGGATAAAGCAAAAGTTGAAACTAAAAACATATTTTGGTCAATCAGAGAATGCCATTAGGATTCAAATTTACACAGCCTTGATAAGTTATTTGCTAATGAAATTGATGCAAAAAGCATCAAAAGGATGGTCAAAGTTAATCGATTTACAAACTTGGCTACAACATGGATTATTCATAAAAGACAGCATAAATACTGACTATTATCGACGGCGAAGGGAAAAACAAATGCTTATTGACAAGCTCCAAACCACTTTGGAATTCGCATGAAATATTTTAACCGGACACTAGTGTACAAGTCTTTGGTATGACAACCAAAAAAAGTGGTTGAAGGATATTCGTCAGTGGTGGAGAAAAACCGGAAGAACTCAATCAGCTCCTTATGATGGCGTTACTGGTGCGACCAGGAAGCCCGGCAAGCACAAAATCACATTGAAGAGTGACGAGATTGCTTCTCATTTAAAGAAGGGAAAATACTCCTTATTTATTGAAGCCTCCAGAGAAGTCGGCGGCAGAGAAGTGTTGGAAATTCCCTTTGACTGGCCATTAACAGAGAACTTTACAAAGTCAGTTAATGGCCAGTTTGAACTAAGCACAGTCACTCTTCAAATAAAATTCAATCAATAATAAGGAATCAGTATGAAATTCAAAATTATATTACTTACTTTTACAATTTTATATTCATTACAAACCAATGCCCATAAGAGGTGGTTTCTGCCAAATGAATTCAGTGTTTCTGAAAAACAATGGATTAGCATTGATGCCAGTCTGTCAAACAATATTTTTTACGCTGATAGGCCCTGGACACTTGATGGAATTCAAGTGATTCATCCCAACCTCCGCGCTTCTACAATTAGTAATCCTCAATATGGAAAAAGAAAAAACACTTTTGAGGTTTACCTTGAAGATACAGGAACAACAAAAGTGGCTTCCATCAGCAACATTTATTTTGCTCAGTTTGAATATTCAGTTCAAATGAATGAAGTCAAACGGATACGCTCATTTGACTATAATGAATTGATTTCCCAGATACCTGAAAATGCTAAGAATATAAAACTTTCAAAATCAATTTCCAGATTAGAAACCTATCTCACTTTAGGAGCTCCTTCATCTGCAGTCTTTAAGGCAACCGGTTCCGGATTAGAGCTATTACCAATTACACATCCAAATGATGTGTATGAAAATGAAGCGGCTCAATTTAAATTTTTGGTAGATGGCAAACCACAAAAAAATATAAAAGTCTCTCTCGTATGGGAGGGAACACGTTATCGGAATGATGAATCTGAAATCACTTTTATAACCAACGAGCAAGGTATCGTTACATTCACACCAGATAAGCCGGGTGCATATCTTTTAGAAGCATCATATAAAGGTAAATCTCCTGATACAGATAAATTTGAAAATTTACACATGAGTTATATGGCAACTCTAGAAGTTCTGCCGCAGTAATAATAAAAGGAAAAAAAATGAAAAAAACAATTAACAAAGGTCTTTGGGCCTCCACTCTTTTTGCGTCAACACTTTGCGCAGCACAAATAATTGAAAACAACGAAACAAAAGAAAATGAACAGACTCAGGAAGAAGTTTCTAAAATGGATTCGGTCAAGGTATGGGGAACAACCGTTCAGTCATCCTCTGTCAATATCGACGAAAAGTATCTCACTATGAGACAAGCCGATCACCTGAGTGACTTGTTGAGAAGCATACCCGGAGTTGATGTCGGAGGTTCACACTCACTCAATCAAAGAATAAATATCAGGGGTCTGGATGACAGGGATTTATTAATTACCATCGATGGCGCAGTGCAAAATACCTACATGTATCACCACATGGGAAATTTACAGATTCATGCAGACATTTTAAAGGCTGTAGAAATTGAGGTTGGAACAAACTCCGTAATCAATAGTGGGTTGGGCGGATCGGTAAAGTTCAAAACCAAAGAGGCCAAAGACTTATTGGAGTATGGGCAAACAATCGGTGTCAGGACACAGGGTTCATTTGCCAGCAATGACTCTTCTGGAGGCTCTATTACAAGTTATGGACAACTCTCGAATAATGTCGATTTTCTGGCTTATTATAATTATGTTGACAGAAGCAATTTCACAGTTGGTGGCGGGAAAATATTAGGGAGCGACGGAGTTGTCATTAATGAATCTGGAGTTGTAAAAGGTCAAGCTGGAAGAACAAATGATGGTTTATTCAAACTGGGAATAGATCTTAGTCCTCTTCAACGCCTTGAATTTGGTATTGAGGGATACAGTGATAAAGGGAATTACAGTTATCGTCCGGATATGGGTCTTGCAACAGATATTGCAATCGCAGATGGCTTGGGACTCCCTTTGGTTTATCCGACAGAATTTTTAAGAGACACCTATACAATCAATTATGATTTAAGCTGGGGATCTAATTCCAATCTGGTTGCATCCGCTTACATGAATAAAAGTGACTTATGGAGAGACCAGACCTCACTGGCAAATGTACTATCAGGAAACCCAAAAATTGTAGAAGGAAATGCATTAAACAAAGGATTTAATATACTAGGGAACTCAACACTATCGGGCATAAACGAGAATGAATTGACTTATGGTATGGAGTTCTATGATTATGAAACCGAATATTCAAGAGACTACCAACTCACTTCCAGTGAGAATGCCAGCAATTTTGCAATCTATCTCCAGGATAAAATTGCTATTACTGACAAACTCTCTTTGACACCTGGAATACGCTATGATCGCTATAGCATTGACTCACAAATAGTCGATAATGACTTTGATGAGTTCACTTATGGTTTGTCTCTAGACTATAAGATAAACGAGAATCTGGCATTCCAAGTCAGCTCTACAGAAATCTTTAAAGGCCCTGAGTTATCAGAAATTTTTATAGGTGCAGGTCTGAACGATATTGAAAACCAATTGATTAAAGCAGAAACGGGCTACAATAATCAAGTTGTACTTAATTATAATCCTTCAGAAGCAATACACTTAGGTATGACTTATTACCACTCTAAAATTAATAACTATATCGATGAATCATTGGACACGAACATCGGTGATATTACTCTGAGGGGATATGAGTTTTTTATCAGCCATCAAAAGGGAAACTTGCTGGCATTGCTGAGTTATGCCAGCCAGGACAGTGAACTGAATGCTTTTGCAGATTTCATGAATTTGGATAATGCACGTCTCGACCGTGCAATTGGGGACAGTCTCAATCTTAATATTGATTACTCATTCCCGGAAAAAAATCTTGACCTTTACTGGAACACTCAGTTTATCGCCGACTTACCGGAAGAACTCGATACATCCGGTTCTGCAAGACAAAAAAATGCCTATACCATCCACAACCTTTCACTGCGGTGGATTCCCCAGAAGATGATTCAGGGAATGGAATTAACTTTTGGAATTGACAATATTTTCGATAAAAGTTATGCCTCCCACGCATCAAGAACCGGAGATTCAATACATCCCCGTTTTGGAGCACTTCATCTGACGGATTACGAACCAGGGAGAAATATTAAAACAACAGTTGCTTATCGTTTTTAATAAGTTATTGAGTGTTTTAGTGATAACATACTAAAACAGGCTGTTAGCTTTTCAGATAGTTTTCGGGGATGGACAATCCCTGAACTCTGAAAAAGCTGAGTTGATCAAAGTAACCTCGTTGAAAGAGAATCTTTCCATCAACAACATGAAAAAAACCACAACCTCTCAAACCTAAAGGATCACTCCATTCCAAAATTGCCCAATCACCGGATTCATGTAGTATTTCAATCTGACAAACCATTTCAGCTCTGCCAAACTCAACAGTGAATAATTTACGAATGGCATCTAAACCGACCAAAGGTTCGGTCACTACCTGATGATTGGTTGCATTTTCATGATATAAATTGCACAAACCATTGACATCGGCATTATTAAAACAGCCAACCCATTTTTCAACGACTTGTTTTGGTGTCATAACCCAATCCATTTACTTTAAAAATTCAATTCTAACTGAAAACTGAATAGATAGTCTTGGCAATTTGTGAAATATTTCTCAGAATGAAATGAATTAAAAAAAAACAGTCAACGCATTTGATAATGTTTCGTTCAAGCCTATAAGAATTTGACAGTTCTTTATGTTAAGATACTTTTCAAAAGAATGGGGAATATTATGAAAAACAAATTGATAGCTTTAATTTTTATGGTTTTAACTTTTGGTCAGGCTTGGTCAAAAGATGTCACAGTTCTTTCACAATCATCTGAAGCCGCTGATGGTTTGGACTTGATGGCGGTGAGTGAATTATTTAAGGAAACACCAAATCTGGAAGAGTTTGAAAAATCACTCAACGACCCGAATATCGGCATCAACAATCTGGATTTAGACAACAATGGTTATGTCGATTTTATTCGTGTTGTAGAAGATGCTGTTGAAGACACCCGCATCATCATTCTGCAAGCGGCTTTAGGCGAAGATGAATTCCAGGATGTTGCCACCATTGAAGTGGAAAAATCCGGCAATGACTATAACCTGCAAGTTCGTGGCAACGTCATTGTTTATGGACCTGATTATTACATTGCACCTTCGGTTGTACGAATCGCCACTTGGCCGATTCTCGGTTGGATTTATCGCCCGGTTTATCGTCCTTACCGTTCAACATTTTATTTCGGTTACTATCCTCGCTGGTGGAAACCATTCAGTCCGGTTCACGTCAATGTTTACCGTACCAGAACCGTCACTTTTACCAAGAGAAATACTTTTGTGGTGACAAAAACAAACCGTGTAAAAACAGTTAACAAAGTCACTTACAAACCAAGTAATTCTAGCAAAGTAACACGCACAGTTGGAGTGAAGAAAACGACAACGAACGGAAAAACCACAACGGCTGTTGGGGTGAAGAAAACCCGAACAACTGCGATCGGAAACACGGTCACTACCAAAAAAGGAGTTAAAAGAACCAATAACAAAAATACAGGAACAAAAACCACCACCAAAGGTGTAAGGAAAACCAAAACAAACAAAGACGGTTCAAAAACCAAAGTAAAGAAAACTAAAAAAACCAAGAAAAAAGATTAAGTTATAAATCTTTATCAGTCAAAAAAGCCATTGGAATCATTTCAATGGCTTTTTGTTTGGAGAAAAAATCTAAAAAACTAGCCTTTCAACTCTTCTTCTACTTTCAAAAGTAGTTTTTTAATTTCTGCCTGACGACCTTTGTCAGCAACTTCACGTCCGGGACGAGGTGTGGCATTTTGAGCTTTAATTAAATGCTGTTTGGCTTTTTCGTACTCATCTTCTTCCTCATAGAGAAAATCAGCAAAGAAATAATTCGAGTCGATACCATCAGGGTTCAACTCTAAGCCTTTTTGCAGATATTTCAGGGCTTTTTTATCGCTGCCAAAGCTCAATGGCCAGCCCGGAACCTTGTAATATAAAACTCCAAGGCTGGTGTAAGCCGAGCCATTAAGAGCATCACCATCAATTTCGATGGCTTTTTCAAACGATTGCTTGGCATGTTTTGCCAGTTTTCCGGCGGAAAAAGTTCCGGCAACGCCGGCATAAGTGGAGTAAACAATGCCTTCCCAAACGAGGGCGTGTGGATTTTGTGGTTGTTTGAGAACTAAATTACTGGCGGCTTTTGCCAGATTTTCAAAGGCTTTTTCCTTAGCATCTTCATTGGTCAGGTAATTGACTTCCGCCCAATGTTTTTGAATTTCCATAACTTCAGGAGTCATTTCGGCATTGGCAACAATACTGCTGAGTAAAATTAATAAAATATATCTTTTTTTCATAAAATCACCTTGTTTGTTTTATTGAGTGAGTATTTGTTTAATTTTTTGATGTTCTTTTTTGATGGAACCGGAAACCACTTTTGGAAACAGCCCATTCACTTTTACGAATAACTTTTCCGGCCAACCAAAAAACTGTTCAGAGTTGCCTTTTTCAATGGCGGAAATGATTTGTGGAACGATTTGCTGTGGAGAGTCCACTTTGTTCTTTAGTTCAGAATTCAAATGATTGACGGCACTGGAATTGATTTTGGTCGCCACCGCACGAGGAGCCAGATATTGCACATCAACATTGGTATCGGCGAGTTCCCGAGCCAATGCCTGAGAAAATCCACGAAGACCGAACTTGCTGGCACAATAACCACTGAATCCGGGATATCCAATTGCACCAAAAGTCGAGCCGATATTAATCAACTTACCGGCATTGGCGCTTTGCAACCACGGCAAGACCGCTTTGCTTATGAGAATTGGTGCTAACAAATTAACTTGTAACATTCTTTCCAAATCTTCATCAGTTTGGTTTTGCAGAAAATTCACATCGCTGATTCCGGCATTGTTGATGAAAACATGTTTGTGAGATTGATGTTGTTTCAATAATTTTTTCAGGTCGTCTCGAAATTGCATATCAGCAACATCGCCGGATAAAACATCGACAACATTTTTTAGTTTTGACTTCAATTGTTGAAGTTTGTCCGAGTTTCTTCCGGTGAGAATTAAACTCACGCCTTTGTCATCGAGCTGTTTACAAATTTCTTCGCCCAATCCACCATAAGCACCAGTGACCACCGCAAGTGTTGAGTACCATTGATTATTCATAAGTTGGTAATCCTCTGAAGAAATTGGCATAAAGTTTATAAAACCGTTTGCAGGATTTGATGACGATTTGTAATTGTTGTTCATCCAGCCTATTGATTAAATTCTCAAAAAACTTCTGATGATCCTGATCCAAATCACCGTGCGAAATTAAATAGCTAAAGGCTTTATTCGGTAAATTCAGCGTTTCCTTAATGCAACCCGCTGCTTTGGTGGCAATCTGCACGCTGGTTCCTTCCAAAACATGAACCATCCCCAAAAAGCACAAAGGATTGATGCGGTTGATAGAATCATAGGCATAAGCAACCATGAGTTCTGTCGCAAAATCGGGCTCTGAGGCTGCAACTTGTTGTTTATCACCACCACAGGCTTCGATATCGTTCAAAATCCACTTTTCATGACCAATTTCTTCCTCAATGTATTCTGCCATTGCTGTTCTCAGCCACTCATCGGATTCGCTGATACGACTTCCGGTCAACATCAACAACGACACTGTGTGTTTGACATGATGATAGGCCTGCGTCAAAAAAGCGATATAGGTTTCCAGTTTGATTTTGCCGGCTAAAGTTTGTTGAATAACCGGCAATGAGACTAATTCAAACTGCTCTTCAGATGTTGCATAGCAAAGTTCTTCAAACGGCGTAATTTCTTGTTTCTGTTGTAACTGCATAAATATCCTGTAGTTGTTGTTGATAGGTTTTAAAAATTTGCTGATGTTTAGTTTTACCGGAACTTGTCAGCATATTATTTGAAATACTGAAAGGTTCTTCAGCGAGAATAATTTGTTTAATTTGTGCATAATCAGGGAAATTCTGATTAAATTGCTCAATTCTTTCCTGCAAGGATTGCAAAGAATGTGTTGTCACACAAATTGCTGTTAAAAACGGTTCGGAATCGCCATAAACCACGGCTTGCATGATTCCAGACATGGCGGTGAGTTCAGCTTCAATCCAATCGGGAGAAATATTTCTGCCAAACGAATTAATGATGACATTTTTCTTTCTGCCAATAATGTGTAAGTTGTGGTGTTCATCAAAACGTCCAATATCACCGGTTGAAAACCATTCATCATTATTTTTTTCTTCACCCAAGTAGCCTAAATAAGATGCTCCTTGTGTTTGAATTTCTCCATCTTCAGCAATTCTGACATTGATGTGAGGTAATATTTTGCCAACATGGCCTGTTTCAGAATCATCGGTATTCAAGCTGATGACCGAACCGCATTCGCTGATTCCATAACCTTCGAAAACAGGTAATCCCAATTCTTTTGCTTGTTCGAGCAAACCTTTGGAACAAACCGCTCCACCAACCGCAATGAATCTCAAAAACGAAACATCGGTTTGACTTTGTTGGAGATAGGCAATCATCATTTTCAACATTTGCGGCATAACAATGATGCTGTGAGGTTGATATTGAACCAATGCATTAACGAATTTTTCAATGTCCAAACTACCTGATCCATTCATTCCTAACTCTGACATGGGAGCGGTAATCACTTCAATTCCTGCATATTCAGCCGCATAATTGGCCGCTACGTTTTCAAGCAAAATACTGAGTGGCAAAACGCAAAGATGTTTTTTGACATTAAATTTGGAAGTCACTTCTGCCAATGATTGACCGACTTTTCTCAAATGCTCTTCACTGAGACATACACCTTTGGGTTCACCGGTGGTTCCGGAGGTAAAAGTCACTTTGTGCGTTTTTTTCGGGAATCGAATCTGAGATTTCAGCTTTCTTGTCATAATCACAATATCTTTGGTCAGATAAAATGGTTCTTCGAATCCCAAATTGGTCCACAAAGTCTGAGCTTTGCGATTGCAAATAACCGTTCCAATTCCGGCAGAATTAGTCATGTGGATGATTTGATTCACCGAGAAAAAATGCGGAACCGGAATAATAACCACATTGTTTTCCGTTAGAATTTTATCAATTTGCAACCAGAATTGATTGTTATCGAGCTGAATCGCAACGGTTGAAGAGGGTTTGAAATAATTCATCATGAGATTAAACCTGTTGCTCGTTCATGTTGTTTTTTACGCTGGAATAATAAACTGCCGGACGATAGCTGTAATAACTTCCCCAATCCGCAGCCGCTCCATTCACCGCACTAATATCTGCCAAACCCAAAGAGTTGAGTTCGATATCTAGTTTTTTGAAATGAAATTTGATTGGTAGTGTGAGTGTGTAAACCGTCCAATCAGCCTGTGAATTTTTGATAATTCTTGAAGCCAAAGTGATAACCGTTTTGATATGCTTGCTGTTTTCAACGGCAAAATTTCCCAATTCCAGAATTTTTTTGCGTTCAATCGGCTGGATTTCATGACAAGCTAAGAGTTGTTCCACCGGTTTTTGCAAATAACACTCTGAAAACAACTTCTGCTGATGAGCAAATCGAAAGCCGACCGCTCCAATTAATTTACCGGAATTAATTTCCCTGACACACAAAATTTCAGGGAAAAAGGATTTCAAATTGGCTCCAAAATGTTGTTTATAAGATTGGCTGACAAAGTTCTCGACTTCTTTTCTGGCTCTATGAGATGTTGAAATCATTTCCATGCTGTAATCTGATAATTCATCGGATAGCTTGTCTTGTGTCCGCAAAGAGGGTTCTTTTTTCAGCATTGTTGAAAGCATTGTTGTTTGTGCAATATTCATAGTTGAATTGACTTATTTTTACGTTTCGTTACCTTTTAGAGAGCCTAAGTAATACAATTCAATCGGAAAAAAATAATTTTTTTAATTTTTTGAGATTGATTTTGTTCAATGGCACTCTCTAAGTGTTAAGTAAATGTTAAATGTGAAGTGAATACACTGGATGATTTAGAACTGGCAAAAGCCATAATGAAAGGAGATGAAAAGGTTTTTAATCATTTTTTTAATGATTATTATCCCAAGTTGTTTCGTTTTATTATGAGTCGGATTGATTCTGACAACGATTTAGCAGACGATTTAACCCAACAAACTTTGTGTCAGGCAATTGATAAGATGCATACGTTTGAAGGCAGAGCCAGTTTGTTTACATGGATGTGTCAAATCAGCAGAAGTTTAATTTCTGCTCACTTCAAGAAACAACAACGAAGAAGCCGTGTAGTCATTCCGATAACCGACACGGAGGAATTTAGAGACGTTCTGGATAATATTGCCATGAGTGAAGAGAGCCAACCGGAAAATTTAACTGAAAATCAGGAACTCAACCTGATAATCACAGAAATTCTGGATCGTTTACCGAATAATTACGGAAACATCCTGGAATGGAAATATGTGGAAAATATGTCAGTTGATGAAATTGCCGAGCAACTCAACACCACCATGATATCCGTTCAGTCTTCTCTGGCAAGGGCAAGAAAGGCTTTTCAGCAAGTGATGAACCAAATTTTACAAAACGACAAATTACCTAAATCCCTGTTACAATTAAGGGAGAGTTGATATGAAAGAAAGCAAAGACAAAGACATTTTTGAAGTATTAGCCAATCACGGCAAACGAGCTCAGCCCAATGCGGAAATGATGGAAAAAGCCCGTGCCAATGTTAAGGCTCATTGGCAAAATTCGGTTAAACAAAATACAACACCAGACAAAACAAATTACAGAAAATATTTTAGCCTGGCGGCATCCGTTTTAGTTTTTGTGACGGTTGGTTTTTTCATCTCAAAAAACATCAACACAAATAAGGTTGATCATTTAATCGAATCATCATTGATTCGTGGCGAACTCATGGTTTCAACGGATAAAAACAACTGGACTTTGCTTGATAAAAACCAAAATATTGAGTCTGTCATCAACAGCCACTGGATAAAAACCAATGAAGATAGTTTTGCATCAATTGTGTTCTCCAATCAAAGCGAATTACGCATTAATCAAAATACCATCTTAAAAGTTGATGGTCTTGAAAACATTCAACTGGCATCTGGTGAAGTTTATTTCGATGCCGATAATGCCATCCAATCACGTATGAAAATTGACACAGACTTAGGGTCGGTCACGCATATCGGTACACGTTATGCGGTTAAAGTCAAAAATAACGAATTACAGGTTGCCGTACGAAACGGAAAAGTGAATCTTGAACAAAACAACAACCAACAAACCATCAGCGGTGGGAATAAAATTCAACTGAGTTCATCAGGCGCTATCAGCAAAACCAGAATTCAAAAACACGATAACAGCTGGAATTGGACAACAAAAGCATCTCAACCTTTTAAAGGTCAAAACAAAACTCTGCATGATTATATCATCTGGTTTGCCCATGAAAACGGCTATGAAATTGACTGGAACAGCAAAGAAAGCGGAACAATGCTGGTTCGTTTATCCGGCGAATTACCCAAAATTGATCCTGTTAAACAAATTTCTGCAGTTTTCACATCAACCAAATATAATTATAAAATTGATGAAGGTCTGCTAAGTATTTTCTAGCGACTGGTGTAAAATCACCGTTTCTGGAAAACTTTGCAATACACAACCAATTCATGAAGCAATTTTGCATTTGCCTGCTTTTTTTTACATCCAATCTATTTGCACAAAAGCTGACTTTGTCGGATTGGGTTGGTGTTTTTGCAAAGCAAAACATCAACATTCTCTATAGTAGTGATTTCATCGATGAAACTACATTGCAAAAGATTATCTTTCTGGAATCTGAAACTCCTGAGTCATTAGGTCAATCTTTATCCGAACTCCGTTTAAAACTGATAAAAATTGATGATTCCAACTATGTTATTTCACATTCGGAGAATAATAATATTTCCAACAACGGCTTGATTGTCAAATTAAAAAACACCGAAAACCAACAACCGATTGATTCATTCCGAGTATCCCATCAATCGCTGGACAGTGAAACCAACAATGGAACAGTTTTGCTAGATAACCTCAGTGGTTCACAAATCGAATTAACCCTTTCCGCCAAAGGATTTTATCCTTTAAGCCAAATGTTTGAAATTCCGCAAGGTTATAAAACCCTGAAATTATCGTTAGAACCATTACCTCTGAGTATTGACAAAATTGTCGTCACTGCCAGCCAATATCGTTTATCCAATACCAAGCCCAGCCAGCATCGTATCAGCCGGGAAGAACTAGAAAACACACCATCGGTTTTTCACGATCCGTTGGCTTCAAGCAGTCAATTAGCCGGAAATACGGTCTTTGGAATTAGTGCCAAAAACAACACCCGAGGTGGCAATGAAAACGAATCCCTGATTGTTTTGGACAATCATATTCTTAGAAATCCGTATCATTTTGAAAATTTTTATGCGCTGTTTTCATCAATCAATCAAAGTATTGTCGATGACACCGAGTTTTACAGCGGGGTTTTTCCAACCCGCTACGGCGGTCGTCTGAGTTCCGTTATGAATATTTCCACCGGCGATACAACTTCAACCTACACACACGAAGTTGCCAGCGACTTGTTGAACACTCATTATACTTTCAAAAAAAACAACTCCGATTATTCCAAAGGTTTCCTGGCATCACTCAGAAATGGCGGAATGTTCATCAGTGATAATTTGTTTGAAGATAAATTCACTCACCCGGAATCTCTGGACGGATATTTTAAAACCACGCAACAAATCAATGACAATTGGTCATCATCTCAGCATTTGCTGGTCAGCAGGGATGAATTCAACATTCGCGAGAGTGGCGAAGACAACTCACTGGAAGATGCTACTTCGGTATTTTCAGGTCAGGACTTCTGGATGCAATGGAATTATGACAATCAGGAAAACTCTTATGCCAATTTCCAATTATTTGCTGCGAAAACCCATAAAAAAAGAGTAGGATTACTTAACAACGAAAACACCATCGCATCCATCTCCGAAAATACCAACAGCAAGTATTTGGGATTGGATTATCAACAAACCATCAATCTCAACGATTCGTTTTCAGTCAACTTCGGAGCTCGTTTAACATCCGAAAATGCAGATATTAACTCTGAAAAAAACATCAACCATTTCGGCGAATTGCCACAACTCATTAACCTTGACAGACAATTTTCTTCCGAATTTGATTTTGACAAAGACGGTTTGTCCGGTTCGGTCTTTATCAACGCCCGACACAATTTCAACGAGCAATGGATTTATGATGTCGGAATTCGCTATGAATATTTGCAATGGATTAAGCAAAAGCTCTACAGCCCACGATTCAATATCAGCTACTTCCATGACAAAGACACGACCTATAGATTTGCTTTAGGAAGACATCAACAATCGCAATACATTGACGAACTTTTACTGGAAGACCCGAATCCCGATTATCTGGAACCCTCATCGGCTGATTTAATAGTTCTTGAGTTCAACAAAACTCTCAACAAGAATTTATCCCTGCGTGCAGAAGCCTATTACAAAAAATACTCTTCAACTCAGCCCTATTATCAAAACCTTTTCAATGGTTTGCATATTCTTCCCGAGCTTTTTTATGACCGAATTCGTATTACACCTGATGACTCCTCCGCAACCGGTTTGGAAGTCACACTCAATGGAGGTTATGAAAAATATAACTGGAATGTCAGTTACACCATTTCTGACTCAGATGATGAAATTGATGACAGAGTGATTCCCAAAAGCTGGGATCAGCATAGTGTTTTAAAGTTTAACTTACATACACCAATCAATTATAAATTCATTCAAAACTGGGCATTGGATATATTCGCAAGTCATGCCAGCGGACAAGCCACAACTTTAATCGAAGAGACCCCAAATGGTTATGAAATCGCCCCCAGAAATGAATCCACTTACGAATCTAGCTTTAGATTAGATTTAAAAATCAGTAAACAGGTCAAAACCTCAAAAGGACTTATCAAATACTCATTCGATGCCATCAATGCTTTTGATTTGGATAACCTTTGCTGCACCGATTATCAACTCGATGATGGTGTTTTGACTTCCAAACAAAAAAATCTATTGCCGTTTATCCCGAATTTGAGTGTTTCTTATCAGTGGGAGTGATGGCGTGCTTTGCTCCTTTTTATTGTCATCTTCGGGCTTGACCCGGAGGTCTAGTGAAACTCTGTCATACTGAGCGAAAGCGAAGTATCTCCACAAAGATATCGTCATGCTGAATTTATTTCAGCATCTTTCTTTTCGTTACTTTTGCTTGTGCGAAAAGTAACACAAAACACACCCCAAACTCTCAGCCTACGGCTTCCCAAAATATTTCCTCAAATTTGGCGAGGTATTTGAACTCGCTTCGCTCAGACATAAATACCTCGTATTTCCAAATTTTTCACAAATATTTCGGTGAGAGTTAAGGGGGGGGGTTGTTGCATCGCTGTTGTTTTAACGCCGCGTTAAGGGGCGAATGCCGTATCAACCAACCTTCCGCAAACCGCTTTCACCACGAAGACCACTGCAAACCAAAAATGCCGTGCGGCATGAGTCCCGCTTGAACGCTTTGTTATGTGTTTAGCTCTTAGCTTGTTCTGGAAGCCTTTCGTAACTAGGTACATCACACAATTTCATAGACCATTTAGCGCTACTACCAACAAAGATTTTAGCAGTAGGCGGAATTGGAACTGGACTATCGAGGCTACCAGCCGGAACCACTACGCTGTTAATACTTTCTGCAAACGTTGGGATTGCAGACCCGCATTTTGAACAAAAGCTTTTTGCATGAAATGAATTTGGATGCTTATACGTTCTGACATCACTTTCACCGTTTAACCAAGTTAAGGTGCCAGCTTGAGCAAACAAGTTTGCACCATGAGCCGAGCCTGTACCCTTTTGGCAACGAGTACAATGGCATAAAAAGAAAGACTGGAACTCACCTAAAAGCTCATACTTCACACTACCACAAAGGCATGAACCTCGATGTTTATTCGCCATAAAAGCCTCCTTTCTTTCGATTACACATAATGTGGAGCTAACCTGCTAGTCTTTTCATGGTCAGGATTGGCCATGTAACGGCTTATTTGTGTTCTGCTTTTTGATAGGTAGTCAGCCGATTTGATACTGATTGTCAAAATTTGCTCCGCTTTGATTTAGTTCTTCAAGTTTATTGTATTCAATTGAACGAGTCAAATGAACTCTGAATTTAAACAATCAATCCAGACAACCGGAAATAACATATCCCTAAATCCCCTTTCAAAAGGGGAAACAAAATCAAGTTTTAAAATAAATCACGGTGGATTGAGGAGATGCTTCGGCTACGCTCAGCATGACGATATTTTTTTTTGAGATACTTACGACTTCGTGGACTTCATCCACTTCACTCAGTATGACGGTGTTCTTTTTACAAACCCCTTTAACTCTCACCGAAATATTTTTGAGAATTTGGAATGACGTTTGCTTTTGTCTGAGCGTAGCGAGTTTAGCAAATGCCAAATTTAAGAAAATATTAAGGGAAGCCGTAGGCTGAGAGTTCGGGGTGTGCTTTTGCGTTACTTTTGCACAAGCAAAAGGAGCAAGAAGAAAACATAGACATAAAATATTGAAAAAACACTTTTTTTTATACGCTGAACCATTTATCGGATAAAATATTGCTTTTTTATACTTTCGATTAAGGGGACAATAATGCGTATAGGCATACCTAAAGAAACAAAAACTCTGGAAGGCCGTGTGGCTCTCGTTCCTGCAGCTGCCGCTGATTTGGTGAATGCAGGACATGGTGTTTATATCGAAACCAATGCCGGAATTAAAAGTGGTTTTAGCGATGAAGATTACACCAGTCACGGTGTGAAAATCTGTAAAGATGCTGAAGAGCTTTATGCAACCGGTGAAATGATTGTTAAAGTTAAAGAGCCGATTGCCGGTGATTTGAAATATTTGCGTAAAGATCATTTGCTGTTTTGCTATTTGCATTTGGCAGCCGAGCCGGAATTGACTGAAAAGTTACTGGAAATCGGTTTAACTGGTGTGGCTTTTGAAACGGTTGAAGAAGCTGATGGTTCATTGCCTTTATTGGCTCCGATGAGCATCATTGCCGGTATGATTGCCACTCAGGTCGGAACGCATTTATTGCACCAACCATCCGGTGGAAAAGGTGTTTTGCTTGGTGGTTTGCCATCAACAGAGAGAGGAAAAGTTGTGGTATTAGGTGCCGGTGCAGCCGGTGGAAATTCAGCGGCTTTGGCTGCCAAAGGCGGTGCGAATGTGGTTGTTTTCGATAAAAGACAAGACCGTTTGGCTGAAATGATGGCTTTAGGTCCTAATGTAACTGCTCTTTATCCTTATGAAGAAACTGTTGCCAGAGAAGTGGCTTCAGCGGATTTGGTGATTGGTGCTGTTTTGGTTACTGGTGCAAAAGCTCCTCATGTGATTAGTGAAGAAATGGTTAAAAACATGCAACCGGGTTCTGTGATTGCCGATATTTCTGTCGATCAGGGAGGTTGTGTGGCAACAACTAAACCAACAACTTGGGAAAACCCAACATTCGTTAAACACGGTGTGACTCATTTTTCTGTAACAAATATGCCGGGCTCAGTGCCACGCACTTCGACTCAAGCAATCTCAGCAGCCATTTTGCCGTATGTACAAAGATTGGCTCGTGATGGCTGGAGAGATGTTGAGTCTCTGGCTAAAGGTATTAATGTTGATAACGGTAAAATTGTTCATCCTGCATTATTGTAAGTTTGTTGCTATAATTAGCACATGACAGAACGTAAAGTATCAGGACATATACGCAGCAGAGTTAGAGAGAGTTTTTTATTTCTCATCATTCCTCTGGCAGTTTATGTTCTGATATCTCTCATCAGTTACCATCCTCAGGATTCCGGCCCGTTTTCGGCATCCAATAGTGACGTTATTCATAATTACGGTGGCTCCAACGGGGCTGTTATTGCCGATATTTTGCTCAATATCATTGGCTATCTTTCTTATCTGATTCCAATTGGTTTGGTATTTGTCGGTTGGAATATCTACCAAAACAACAAAGTTGCAACTGAAAACAGTTGGTTTGACACTCTTATCAAAGCCGGTGGTTTTGTTTCCGCTTTGCTGTCCGGTTGTGCTTTGGCATACATGTATATCGACACCAAAGAGGCTATTTTTACCGGTGGTGGAATTGTTGGTGAGGTTGTTGGAAACACCTTATTTACCAGTTTGGGAACGGTCGGTGCGACGCTGATTCTGTGTGCTATTTTTCTGGCAGGCACAACTTTGTTCACCGGAATGTCGTGGATTAAATTCACCGATTGGGTGGGTAAAATGACTTTAGAGTTAATCAAGTGGCTGAAACTAAAATTTGAGCATTTGAATGACTGGCGAATCGGCAAAAAAGCCAAACATCACCGTGAAGAAATTCGCAAAATTGATGCTGAAATCCAGCAAAAACGTGAGCCGATAACTATCGAACCGGCATTTGAACCCAAATACACCGAAAGCAAACGAGCCGTTAGTGAAAGACAAGAGCAACTTTTTGAAACCCTTCCGGCAAGTAAGTTCCCACCGCTGACATTATTGGATAATCCCCCGCAACAAGTCGTTGGCTACTCTAAAGAGGAGTTAGAAGTTTTATCCAGACAAGTTGAGTTGAAGTTAGCTGACTTTCGGGTCAAAGTGAAAGTGGTCGGTGTTTTTCCAGGTCCTGTAGTCACTCGCTTCGAGCTGGAGCCGGCTCCCGGAGTGAAAGTGAATCAAGTTGTCAATTTGGCTAAAGACTTGGCAAGAGGTTTATCAGTTATCAGCGTGAGGATTGTCGATGTGATTCCCGGAAAACCTTATATCGGACTGGAAATTCCAAACACCAATCGGGAAATCGTTTATCTGAGCGAAGTTTTAAAATCGGTCGAATATGACAAATCACGCTCGCCGCTCACTTTGGGTTTGGGCAAAAGTATTGCAGGACGTCCGGTGGTGGTTGATATTGCCAAAATGCCGCATGTGCTGGTTGCCGGAACAACCGGCTCTGGTAAATCCGTAGCCGTCAATGCCATGATTGTCAGTTTGTTGTATAAAGCAACGCCGGATGAAGTCAGAATGATTATGGTCGATCCAAAGATGCTGGAACTTTCAGTTTATGAAGGAATTCCGCATTTGCTGGCTCCTGTTGTCACCGATATGAGCGAAGCTTCCAATGCTTTGCGTTGGTGTGTTGCGGAAATGGAACGTCGATACAAACTCATGGCAGCAGTCGGAGTGCGAAATCTCGCCGGTTATAACCGCAAGGTAAAAAAAGCCAAAGAAGAAGGACAGCCTCTGGCAGATCCATTATTCAGACCCGATGAATTGATTCCGGGTCAGAAAGCTCCTGAACTCGAGCCAATGCCTTTTATAGTCATTGTCATTGATGAATTTGCTGACATGATGATGATTGTCGGTAAAAAAGTGGAAGAGCTGATTGCTCGTCTGGCACAAAAAGCCCGTGCGGCCGGTGTGCATTTGATTCTGGCAACACAACGACCGTCAGTTGATGTGATTACCGGTTTGATAAAGGCGAATATTCCAACCCGAATCGCCTTTCAGGTTTCTTCTAAAATTGACTCTCGAACCATATTGGATCAAGGTGGTGCGGAGCAATTATTAGGACACGGTGATATGCTGTACTTGCCTCCCGGAAAAGCCATTCCTGAGCGTGTTCACGGCGCATTTATTGATGACCATGAAGTTCATGCGATTGTTAATTATCTTACTGAACATTACGATGCTGATTATAAAGAAGGCATTCTGGATGAAGTTCAGCTCACAGATGACGGACAAGAACTCAGCGCTACAGGAATTCCACAAAAACCGGAAAGCGATGTCGATGAGCTCTACGATCAGGCTGTTTTTATCGTGACTGAAAGTCGCAAGGCATCCATTTCCTATGTACAAAGGCGTTTAAGAATTGGTTACAACCGAGCAGCAACCATTGTGGAACAACTCGAAGAAAACGGTGTCGTCAGTGCCGCTGCGCATAACGGAGCTCGAGAAGTGATAGCCCCTCCTCCAATCGGCGGGGAATTGTAAAATTAGAAAATGAACCATTTGCTATTAAAAATGGTCTTCATCAACAAACCAAATATTTTTATATTATGAAAAAACTTTTCTTCCCTTTTGTTTTGATAACAATATTTTACCAAGTCAATGCAGAGTCCAATTCGCAAGAGCAAGCGAAAGCAATTCTGCATAATTTAAGACAGGATTTGACATCATTAAGCGCCGATTTCCAGCAACAGGAAATAGACATCAATCAGAATGAGTCTGAGGTTTCCAGTGGCAAAGTCTGGCTCAATTCGCCCAATCAATTTCGTTGGGAATACATCAATCCGGCACCACAACTCATTGTTGCCAATGGAGAACAAGTCTGGATTTATGATGAAGATTTGGAGCAGGTAACGATTAAACCCCAGGACAGTTCAGCCAATCCCATTTATGTTTTGCTGGATGATTCTAAAACGGATAAAAATTATCAGGCTGAATTGATAAAAGTTTCTCCGATTGAAGAAGAGAATGACTATTCATGGATTGAACTCACTCCAAAAAATCAAAATGATGAAGTCAAACAAATCTGGCTCGGTGTTGAAGATAATATGATTCGGGTTCTACAAATCAGAAATCAAATGGAAAACAATGTGGTTTTCAAATTTTCCAATACAACCAGAAACCCTGAAATTAAATCTGATTTGTTTAATTTTTCAGTCCCTGAAGGAACCGATATTCTAATGGAAAATCCCGGATTCGGTGAATCTGATTATTAATGCAACCTCTGGCTGACAAATTACGCCCAAAAAAACTCTGTGATGTTGTCGGTCAGGAGCATTTAACGGCTGAGAATAAGCCGTTTGCCAAAATCATTGAGAACAATCACCTTCATTCAATGATTCTTTGGGGACCTCCGGGAACAGGGAAAACCACTTTGGCGAGAGTTCTTTGTGATTCTGTTCATGCCAAGCAAATCAATTTATCAGCAATTTTATCCGGCGTTGCCGATATCAGAAAAGCGGTCAACCAGGCTCAACAAAATCAGCAAGACGGTTTCTCAACGGTACTGTTTGTTGACGAAATCCACCGCTTTAACAAATCGCAACAAGATGCTTTTTTACCACACATGGAAAGCGGGTTAATTGTGTTGATTGGTGCAACCACCGAAAATCCATCGTTTGCATTGAATAATGCACTATTGTCACGCTCAAGGGTTTATATTCTGAAAAGCATTGAATCTGCTGATTTAGAGAGATTATTGCAGAAAGGTTTAGAATCCACTAATTTATCCTTGACACAATCGCAACAAAACATGTTGATTCAGGCTGCCGATGGTGATGCCAGACGCTTACTGACATTGCTGGAAATTCTCTCGGATTATTCAGACAATGGCAATGTGGTTGATGAAGATGTATCCTTGATTATTTCGGGTCAGAATCGTCGTTTTGACAACAAAGGAGATATTTTCTATGAACAAATATCTGCATTGCATAAATGCGTTCGCAGCTCAAATCCGGATGCCGCATTGTATTGGTTTAACCGAATGCTGGATGCCGGTTGTGATCCTCAATATATCGCCAGAAGGCTGTTACGCATGGCGAGTGAAGATATTGGCAATGCCGATCCCAGAGCCTTAACTCTTGCTTTGGATGCCTGGGAAAGCTGGCGACGTTTGGGTTCTCCCGAAGGAGATTTAGCCTTAGCACAAGCAGTGGTTTATCTGGCGAGTTGTCCTAAAAGCAATGCTGTTTACACCGCTCAAAAACAAGCTCAGCATGATGCTAAAATCTTTGGTTCAATGGATGTTCCCATGCATTTAAGAAATGCCCCAACACAACTGATGAAGAATCAGGGATTTGGCAAGGGCTATCAATATGATCATGACCAAGAAGCTACAATTGCCTACACACAGACAGGATTTCCGGATAAGATGGGAGAAAAAGTGTACTATCATCCAAAAAATTCAGGATTGGAAGGAAAAATTTCTGAGAAACTCGATTCCATCAGAAAGATACGAAACAAAAATTATGATTAAACAAGTTCTTGTTGTAGCTGCAGGCGGAGCCATTGGTGCGGTATTAAGATACCTCAACGCCAAGGCGTTCACACACTTTTTTGGCACACCTTTGCCTTGGGCAACTTTAATAGTCAATGTTGTCGGTTGTTTTCTTATGGGGATTGCCTACACATTGCTTTTGGACAAGTATCAAGTATCAGACTCAATGCGCTTATTTGTTATGATGGGTGTTTTGGGTGCGCTCACAACCTGGTCAACTTTTTCCATGGAAGCGGTATTAATGCTCAATTATGGCGAATATTTTAAAGCCGGTATTTATCTATTTCTCACATTTTTTCTTTGTTTATCTGCATTTTTCGTTGGTATGAGGCTCTCAGCCTGACAAATCGTTATTAATTTGATAACCGTCAAGAATAAAAAAACCAAAAGCTACTAACATTGCAATCCAAGGTTGTTAAACTTTTTTTAGTATTGTTACTAGATGATTTTCTCCTTAAAAATGTAGTCGTTTTTACGGGTGATGCTAGAGCCCTCATTAGTGTCACCTGTTTTTTTTAGAAAAATGACTTTGTTAATGAATAGAATACTTGATAACGGTCAATGTATTTTTACCTGGTTGAAAATAAAATATCGTTTTAATAGAGTGAAAGGGTGATAAAGGTTATGGAATTATTTACAAGAATTTTCGACAGCTATATTGGTATATTGAGCTTAGGAGTTCTCCTGTTTATCATTGGAATGGGAGTGTGGTTTTACAAATTCTTCATGAAGAAAATCGAACAAGAAGAAAAAGCTCAAAAAAAACAAATAACTAAGAAATAACATTTCTCCTCAAAAACCCTGGCGGTTTTTTCCGGTGCTGACGCTTGCCCCCAATTGTCAGCACTTGGATTTTCACAAGGGGTTCCTGCAAAAAATCAATTACGTTACAATTCAACTGATTCAATCAGTATTCACAATTTCAATCAGTGTTATGTTAGAATTTTATTTTTAACTTAAACAGCTCTTAATTCATTTATTTTAATCAGTTATTTGCCTATGGATTCTCAACTTATTTCAATCAATTACAGTGACCCCTTATGGATTGCCATTGCATTTATCTGTGGTTTTTTAATGCGACTCCTCGGCCTGCCACCATTAATCGGCTTTCTCGTTGCTGGCTTCGTGCTCAATAATATTGGTGTCAAAGGCGGAGAGTTCCTTAACGAAATGGCCGATCTGGGTATCACCTTGCTACTTTTTAGTATCGGATTGAAATTAAAATTAAAAGCATTAGCAAAACCGGAAGTATGGGCTGTCGCCAGCCTGCACATGATTGCACTGACATTATTTATTGCTCTTGCTGTATTTCTCTTCTCTTTCAGTGGCATACAAATGCTTACAAACATCAGTACCAGTACAGCACTCCTTATCGGATTTGCCATGTCATTTTCCAGTACTGTTTTTGCTGTTAAGGTTATTGATGAGTTGGGAGCAACCGGTTCTCGTCATGGACAGACAGCGATTGGGGTTCTGGTTGTTCAGGATATTGCAGCCGTCATATTTATTGCGGTTTCTATTGGCAAGGTCCCTTCTCCTTTGGCATTTTTTTTAATTGCTCTTATCCCATTAAGACACTTACTTTATAAAGTTCTGGATAAGGTAGGTCATGGGGAACTCCTCATATTATTTGGCATTACTCTGGCTCTGGTTGGATCTGAAATCTTTGAATTAGTGGGTATAAAAGGTGATGTTGGAGCACTTGTAATTGGAATGTTATTTGCAAGACATTCAAAGTCCAAAGAGCTATCACGTGCACTCATGGGGTTTAAAGAGTTATTCCTTGTTGGGTTTTTCCTGAGTGTGGGTTTGGTAGCTGTTCCTGGGTGGACAGAAATTCTGGTTGCAATGTTTTTTATAATGTTGTTACCGGTAAAGGTAGGAATCTATTTTATTTTATTTAATTTATTTCATCTAAGAGCGAGCACATCCTGGAGAACATCATTTAACCTGGCGAATTATAGTGAATTTGGACTCATTGTTGGAGCTCTGGCATCAACAAGCGGGTGGTTCTCCAATCAATTACTCACTGTATTTTCTGTCGTTATTTCTTTCTCGTTTATTGTTTCTGCCCCACTAATCAATGTGCGTGACAGCCTTTATCAAAAATGGCGACCATTCTTGAAAAAATTTGAAAAGAAACAACGCCTACCGGGTGAGGAAAATCTGGATCTTTCGCATATTAAGCTTGTTGTTTTCGGTATGGGACGAATGGGAACCGCGGCATATACGTCTATGGAGCCGAACTATCCCGGAAAAATTGTAGGCGTGGAGATAGAACATGAAAAAATCAAACAGCATCTTGCTGCAGGTAGAAATGTGGTCAACGGAGATGCTACCAACCCGGATTTCTGGGTACGAGCTCCGGATCTGATAAAGGACCTGGATTGGGTCTTACTTTCATTACCCAATCACAAGGCGAACATGGTGGCCGTTTCATTGCTCAAGGAAATGGGATATAAAGGACATATCGCAGCAACCAGTAAGTTCCCTGACGAGGAAATCGCATTAAAAGAAATTGGTGTTGAATACACATTTAATATATATACCAGTGCCGGTCTGGGTTTTGCAAATGAGCTACAAAATTTTGTTGTTAACAGACCCGTGGATGTATAACAACAGTTGATAGCTCAATAAGCAAACTGCCGTTACTTTTTATAATGTAAAAGCTAAAATCCAGTCATATCCACCAGATCTTTATAATGCACTGGTCCGACTCTTTTGTCGATTTGTTTTCCATCCGGATTAAATACTAAAGTCGTTGGCAGGCCTTTAGTGTTAGCATTTTCGAAGTCCGTTGGTGTATAGACATCAGTTCTTAAAATTGGATAATTGATATTTAAATCCTTAACAAAATTCTGAACGATATCAAGGTCTGTATCTTCATAATCAATACCCAAAATCTCTACTTTATCCTGATAGGTTTCTTTAAAGCGAACAAAGTCAGGGATTTCCTTGCGGCAGGGTTTACACCAGGTTGCCCAAAAATTAACAATAACATATTTGCCTTTATAATCTGACAGTTTGACTTCATTACCATTAATGTCTTGATAAACAAAGTCAAAACTCGACTCACTAATGCAAGAGGTGATAAATATTAGAATCAGTATGACGAGAGTGTTATTTTTCATTTTCTTTCTCAATTTGTTTGAAGACTGTTTTCACAGAGTTTTTCATATCCGAATGAATTTTCGACCAGATTTGCTGAATAAATGGTTCGAAAAACTCAAAACCTTCAGTGGTTGTAAAAGGCAAACTGAAACGACCCATGGTGTAGAGTTTGCCGATACTGATACTATCCATATCTCGTAGCAGGACGTAATCTCCTTCTTGATTGGTTTGAATCATTTTATTCTCTTCCAACCAGTTTAATTGTTCATAAATTTCAACATCAGGAACGCGATCCATTTGGTTGAAGAAGTCAGTCAATGACACGGTTTCGCCTTTTTTGCTGGCTTGCCACAAACGATATAAAATAAAAGTAATGACCAGAAAACGATGATTGCCTGTATAAGATTGCACACGATAGCGCCAACGCGAAGTTTCTAGAGTTGCTGCAATCGTTCCGCCCAATAAAACAATATTCCAGGAAAGATAAACCCAAAGTAAAAAGATTGGTATCGTTGCCAAAGTCCCATAAACTCGTTGATAACTGGGAAAAGTTGCCACATACCATGCAAATCCGCGTTTTGCCATTTCAAACAAAATAGCAGCTGTGATTGCACCAATCAGTGCCGATTTCCACTTCACTTTGCGGTTAGGAACAACCAGATAAATCAGGAAAAACCCAAAAGTCGATGCCAGAACCGGTAAAACTTTGAGAACATAAATTTTAATGGTGTTGAACCCTTCGTAATTAAATAATACCGAAGTGAGAGCAATTCCTCCACCAACTAAGATTGGTCCCATTGTTAAAACAGTCCAATACATCACAATTTTCTTTAGCAAATTGCCCGATGGCTTGGTATCCCAAATCCGATTCAGAGCTTTTTCCATGGTGTGCATCATCAAAATTGATGTCACAAATATTGCCAAAGCCATGCTAATTTTCAGGTTGCGGGATTTTTCCACGAAGCCGGTAATATACTCCTGAACCACTTCGCCGGCAGTCGGTACAAAATTATCAAAAATAAAATCCTGAATCTGTCCGCTGACATCTTCAAAATGCGGAAAGGCTGAAAAAACCGTTACAACAACAGCCATAAACGGAACCAGCGACAACAAAGTTGTATAAGCCAAGGAGGATGCTGAAAGCGGAGTTTCATTTTCAAAGAATTGTCGAAAAACTTCTCGGTAAAACCGCTTAAACGTATCCCATTTATGCATAATTAAACATCCGCTTCATTTCAGCTCCGGGATTTTCTCTTCGCATAAAGGCTTCGCCAATCAAAAATGTATTGATACCGTTTTCCCGCAACATCGAAATGTCTTGTGAGCTATGAATCCCACTTTCACTGATAATAATTCGGTCTTGAGGAATCTGTTTTCCAAGATGAACCGAGGTCTCTAAATCTGTCACAAAAGTTCGTAAATTTCTATTATTGATTCCAATCAATCGTGCCGGTGTGGATAACGCTCTTTGTAATTCTTTATCATCATGAACTTCCATCAACACATCCATACCCAACTCTTTCGCCAAAACAGTGAGTTCAAAAAGTTGTGGATCGGCTAAAGCCGCAACAATCAACAAAATACAATCAGCGCCCATAGCCCTTGATTCATAGACTTGCCATTCATCAATAATAAAATCCTTACGAAGTACCGGAATATTTACAGCATCTCTTGCCTGCTTCAAATAATCAGCATGAC
>JAGRJO010000109.1 GCA_020442725.1 Lysobacterales bacterium | reverse complement strand
GGCCTCGGCAGTATTTCTTAGCAAGGTTTATCAACAAACCAATACTGAAAAACAAAGCAAAAAATTGGCTGTTCGCAAACCGGGTGCATCACATATCATTGCTGCAATTACTGCTTTGGCTGTTCTGGTTTCAATCAATTTGAACATTTCCAAAAAGCAGGATTTGATCGAAAATGGCGACGTGTTGTTATTCAAACTCGCTCCGGTTGACCCGCGTTCGTTGATGCAAGGGGATTACATGAGGTTGCGGTTTGCTTTATCCAACGATATTCGTGATCGCATCTCTCTGCTCAACCCGAATAAACCGGTTCAAGTTCAAAACGGTTTCGCAGTTGTTGAAAAAGACAGCAATAATGTCGTCAGCTTTGTGGGTTTGTATAACAATCAAGAACTCACCGTCAATCAATACATAATTCCGTATAAATACCGAAACTACCAGGTTTATTTCACTACCGATGCTTTTTACTTTCAGGAAGGCAAAGCTGAGCAATATCAGCAGTCGGAATACGGATTATTCAGAGCCAATAAGAGTGGAGAAATGATATTGATGAATATGGTGGATAAGGAGTTTAGTATCTTATAAAGGTAATTCGTTCAATGGGATTGGAAGAAAATCATTTATAGTGATACCACCAGTTCCCATTGGATTGTTTATCAACAGCCTCTTGTGATTCTATACTGAAAACAACATGCTCTCTTGCAGCTTCTGGCCAATCAAACTGTTCTAATAAATTTTTAAGCGACTCATTAAAACTTTTATCTGAATGAAGTTCTTGTTTTTGTATTTCCGTTTCCGTACCAACAATAACCAGATATTTTGGATCTATGTCATAAGCTCCAAAATTCCAAACTTTATGTTTGATGGCTTTATCTTCCAACATTTCCTCTATCGCCAATCTAATTTCTGACAGTTTTTTACTAAGAATTTGTTTACTATTCATGATGAAATTATATTCCTTATGATATTGTCGCTATTCCGATTTTGCTCAAATACACTATGATTTAAAATTCTGACAACTACTGTAACCCTTGACTTAAAATCAATAACTACTTCCAAAGATACATACTGGCTTTCTTGTTTAAAATATGCAACTCATAATACAGGTCGCAGGCTCTTTGTGCAAACCCATAACAAACATGTAAAGGTAACAAATGTTCTTCTCTGGGATGGCAATATCGGGCATGAGGTGCTGAACTCCAGTTACTTAACCTGTTTTCTCTTTCTGTTTCATTAATATTATGGTTGGAACAGGTGTCTATAAGCCATCCTTCAAATTGATTATTCTTGTCTTTTGTCTCTTCTGTTTCTTTTGCGAAAAATGCAGCCATATTATGAAAAGAAAATCCTGAGCCGATGATAAGCAAATTTTCATATTCGATAGATGATAACGCCTTGCCGATGGCAATATGTTGTTGAGGATTGAGGTTATTCAATAATGAAAGCTGTACGCAGGGAATATCAGCTTCCGGGAACATGATTTTTAAAGGAATAAACAAACCATGATCAAACCCTCTTTGTTCATCCAATTTTGATGGAATATCTGAATCTTTTAATTTCTGCCACACCTGTTTCGCCAATTCAGGACTACCCGGACAAGGATATTTAATGCTATAGGATTCTTGCGGAAACCCGTAATAATCATAAATTAAATCCGGGTTTATTGCGGATGTTACGGTTGCCTCGTTTTCCTCCCAATGAGCACTTATCACTAAAATTGCTGAGGGTTTTCTGATTTCTTGTGCTATTCGTTCTAAGTTCTCAACAAGTTCTTTATGAGATTTTTCACCAAGAACCGGAAGAGGACCGCCGCCATGAGAGAGGAAAAAGATTTTTTTGTTCATAGTTTATTATTTCGTATAAGTTGTATTATTCCTTTGCTACTTTGACCACCAACAAGCTGTATATTGATTAAAAATGATTTTGTATTAACTGCTGAGGATTTAGCCAACCTCAAAAGAAGTCACTCCAAATATTTTATGTATCGGCAATTCAGGAAAGCTACCGGTGTACATTCTTGCAGTTTCAAAAGATAGTTTCATATTGTACTTTCTCGCCATAAGAATGGCTTGTTCATTAACTTCAGGAACATCCAGAAAAATGGCAACACCTGCTTTAACCTTAGACTTTAACGCACAAAAAAGAAGCTCTGCTTGTTCCGGCGAATCCGCCTGCAATGGACCAATTTTATAACCATTTCGACAAGGACGAATGACTCCGTAACCAAGAAGCTGATTGTTTTTAACAACTCCAAAAGCGAAACTTCCGGGCTGATTGATCCAGCATTCAACAAATTCACTACGGTTCGTAGGGAAGAACGGTTGTTCATACTTTTCAATCTTTGAAAATTGCAAAGATGAAAGCTCTTTCAACTCGGAGTTTTGCGGAAAATCACCACCGGCTTTTCCCTCAAAACGAATGTTTCTGTATGCCAATTTAAAACCGGCTTTTTTGTAATTTGGTTGTTGATCGACCACTCCATCAAGCCCAATATTACAGCCGTTTAGATACTGCAAACCAGCGTTCCAAATTTGGATGCCATAACCCTGACCACGATATTCGGGTTTAACAATATAAAAGCCCAGAAAGCCAAAACTGTCGTCATATTTCACAACCGAAATACTTGCAATCGGTTCCTCATCCAGAAACCCCATGAGAAATCCATTAGGGTCAGCAGCATAATAACAATCGGCATCGTGCAAGCCCGGATTCCAGCCTTCCGCCGCAGCCCATTCAACTGCAATATCCAGTTGCTCACGAGTCATTGTGTGTATGGTGTAGTTTTGTTTAATCGTCATATCTTTGAATATAGCTTATCAAGAAATCTTGGTAGCTCCGGGTCGGTTTGATTAAAAGGTATTTCATCTCGATGAAACCATCTGATTTGATTAAATTCAGAAGTATCATAATCGTATTTGATATTTCTGTCACCTTTCAGAACATACCAGATACAAACATCCGTGTGTCCGGCTGTTGTCCCGACTGTTTGAGTGCTGGTTAAAAAGATTGGCTTTTCAATCAAAAACTGTCCTTCGATATTCAACTCTTCCTTTACTTCACGAACAACGGTGTCACGAGGGCGCTCATTTGGCTCGACATGACCACCGGTTGGCAACCATAAGTGAGCCTTTTTATGATCCACGAGCAAAATATAATCACCGTCAACAACAACAAAATAGGACACCAAATGTTTGGTTGGAACATCCGGCTTTTTTATTCGAAAAAGCTCAGCTCCTGAGTCTATCCACTCAATTATTTCTTCTTGGGTTTTCTTTTCTTTTGCATCCAATGGCGTGATTGAATTGATTTCAGATTTTATGGAGTTTTGCATTGGTTTTAACACCTTCGTAATAGGCACAAATTAGTAAACGTCCTAAATGACGCACTTGTTAACTGCTGAGTGTTGTACATAGAGGCATGTGATCGCTAAAAGCCAGCCAGTTATTAATTTTGCCTAGCTCAATTTTGCTGTGTTGCAAAAGGTTATGAGACATAAAAACATAATCAATATGGTAAGGCTTAGCTTCTTTTCTGTGAAGATAAAAAGTAGGCTGAGTTTCTTGCCCTTGTAACTCGCCTGTTTGATAGTGATAAAGACTCTTTATTTTGATAGAAGCCAATTCATTTATGGTATCAGTATGACTCCACCACCTATCTTTCTTATCCCATATTGCATTGCTATTAAAGTCACCAAGTATGATAGTGTTTTTTTCATTTAAGTCTTTTCTGTGTATTTGAAGATATTTCCAGAACTGCCCCATGTAACCAAAGATTTGCGAATCACTACCTTTAGTCCAACAAGCCAATACAATGTATTGATTGTTTAGCTTGAACGGTAAGAACAAAAGTAAATCTTTGGTGGTCCATGTAGTAGACGAGCTTTCAGTTTGTAAGCCACTAATTTGAAACTTACCTGACCAATTAAGTTGCTGTACCGTATTACCAGATTTGGGGAAAACACCAATACCTTTATTTTTATTTGTGCCTACCCAAAGGTAATCGCCTGCCCATTCTTGGTAGGTTTTAGTTGATTGAGAAGGATCTTCACATTCTTGAATGATAAGCACATCTGCATCAAAAGAATTAGCTTGTTCAAGCTTCTTTCTTAATGCTCCATTGCAGTTCCATGTGACTATCTTCATAGGCAGTTAACTCAAAGCTAACCTACTAGTCTTATCATGGTCAGGATTGACCGTGATAAGGCTTGTTTGAGTTCTTCTTTTTGACAGCTGGCCAGCCGATTTGATACTGATTGTCAAAATTTGCTCTGTTTTGATTTTGTTGTTTTAAGTTTATTGCACTTCATTATACGAGTCAAATGAACTGCGGTTATCAATTGTGTTTAGTAACATACCCCCTAATCCCCTTTCAAAAGGGGAGACAACATCTAATTTTAAAAAGAATCACGGTGGATTGAGGAGATGCTTCGACTTCGCTCAGCATGACAGAGTTCTTTTGTACTCACTTAGATTTCGCCGTGCCTCTGCATCTCTGCGAGAGATTAGTAATAATTATTAATTACACATTATTAATTACTCATTGCTTCCTTTACAAATATCCAAATATCTTTTAATCACCGTTGGCATTCCTTCCAACAAACATTCTATGGTGAGAACATGGCCAATGGAGACTTCGAGGATTTTTGGAATTTCCAGAAATTTTCCAAGATTCTGAGAATCCAAGTCATGTCCGGCATTGACTCCTAAACCGAGTTCTTGGGCTAAGTTGGCAGCATCAGCGTATTTTTGCCAGACTTTTTGTTGATTGTCTGTTCCAAAAGCAGAGGCATACTCTTCGGTGTAAAGTTCAATGCGGTCAACTGCGGTTTTGGAGACCAATTCGACCTGTTCAATTTCAGGATCGAGAAAAACAGAGCTACGCACTCCATAATCGGCTAACTGTTTCCCTAGTTGATTGATTCTGTCCTGATTGTATCGCATATCCCAGCCGTGGTCGGAGGTGAGTTGGTTCACACCGTCAGGAACCAGTGTGCATTGATCCGGGCGAGTTTCTTTAATAATTTTTAGGAAATGATCTGACGGATAGCCCTCCACATTGAACTCAACATCGGGGAAATCCTGTAAAAATTCTGACAATTCATAAGTATCGCGAACTGTAATGTGACGCTCGTCCTGTCGGGGATGAACCGTGATTCCCTGCACACCAAGATTGATATATCTTTGCGCAAAATCTATCACATTGGGAAAGTCTCTGCCTCGGGAGTTTCTAAGCAACGCAATTTTGTTTACATTTACACTGAGTTTTGTCATGTTAAAATGATGCTCGTTAAAGTTATGTTTTAATTTTAAATCTTTTATCTTTTAGGTTCAAATTTGTTATTCGCCTTGTATGTCTTTGTTTGCTAATTTACAACGAAAAATTGGTCAGCGTCTGGATCAGATTTTTTCTGTGATTCAGAAAAAAATATTTCCTGTTGCCAAAATTCCTGATTTTGATGGTGATTGCCGATTTGCGTTGTTAACGGTCAATTTTTCAACTACGCACTTTCTCAAGTTAATGCTTTTGACATTATGCCAGCAAAATAACCGTCAAAAAATAACTCGGATTGTAATTGTGGATAACGATTCCAAAGATGGCGGTTTGGATTTTTTAAGAAATTTAAGTAAAAGTATTTTTCGGATTGAGTTAGTCGAAAATCGCTGGATACGTACGCATGCTCGCGGGCTCAGGAAGGGGATTTATTATCTCAACAAACTGGAAAGTTCTTTAGAAAAACAATTGCAAAGCAATGTGCTGATGATTTGCGATACCGATATTATTTTCAGAAACCCCAACACCATAACTGAGCTTGCAGAAATTTTCAATTCCAAAAAATACGCTTTTGCCGGAGAACTTCGTTACAGCTCCAATATTTGTCCGCAGGCTCAGGCTTCTTTTTTATGTCTTCGTCGAGATGTTTATAAGCGCAAAGAAATCTCACCAATTTTGAATCATGGTTCGCCGGCTTTTCCCATGCAAAAAAGTCTGTGGGAAAACAAATATCAGCTTTATGATTTCAGAAGTAATTCCGGTGGTTATATTCTACACAGAGGACGAAGTGGCGTTGCCGCAGCCGAGAAACATTATTCAACCAGTAGCTATTCCAGTGAGAAAAATAACAAACCTCATTACATGGCTGTTGAGAATGGTGAGCAAATCTGGAATGATACCGAAAATCAATTTGCTGAATTGTTATTACCTGATAACGAAGCTGAGTTAATAAAATATTTGAAAAGCAAACTGGGTTAAGTTCTTCCGGGTCTAATAGTGATTGATGCCAGATACATTAAAATTCCCGCAACAATAACTGTCAAACTCATCAACGCTTCGTTGGGTTTTTCGATAGTAATGTGCCATAAAGTCCATCCCATTAACAATAAATAAAGCATTGGTGTTATTGGATACAACCATGTTTTATACGGACGAACCAATTCAGGCTGCTTATAACGCAGAGCAAACACTCCCAAAACCGTTGCGAAATTACTGAGACCCAGAGTAAACCCTGTAAAAATCAGAATGCTTTGAAACGATGAGGTAAAGATAAAAATCAAACTCAACATCGACTGCAATAAAATGGCGTAAACC
>JAGRJO010000108.1:1495-6609 GCA_020442725.1 Lysobacterales bacterium | reverse complement strand
AAAAAATTTTTATCGCTAAAATACACCGATGATTTTTCAGATTCAAATAAAACTTTTCGCGATTATTCTGTTTTTATCACTTGTTTCGTGTTCACAGAAAACAGAGCGATTATTTAAGAAACAGTATTTCATCTTTGGCACAATCGTTGATGTCCTCATTTGGGATGATGATGAAAATCAGGTATCGACCGCCCTTGAGAAAGTAGAAGCCATGCTCAATTCCATGCACAATCAATGGCATGCATGGAAACCTGGGCGCTTGCTAGAAATCAATCAATCTCTGAGGAATGGAGAAAGCATCAAATTATCTGATTATGAATCAGCGTTTTTGCAGGAAACCCAAGAATTATCCAAGCAATCATTAAATTATTTCAACCCTGCAATAGGAGAGTTAATAAATCTCTGGGGATTTCACACTGATAATTACCCAATTACTACGCCACCACCGACTGAATCTCAAATTGAGGAATATCTCAGAGAAACTCCAACCATGCAGGATTTGATTGTTAATGGAAACTTATTTAGTAGTAAAAACACTTCAATTTGGCTGGATTTTGGAGGAGTGGCAAAAGGTCATGCCATTGATCGAGCCATAGAGATTCTGCAAACACACAATATTAAAAACGCTATAGTCAATGCCGGTGGAGATCTACGAAGTATAGGTAAAAAAGGACAAAAAGACTGGAAAGTGGCAATTAGAAAACCCAACTCAGAAGATGTTGTAGCAGTCATTGAAGTTAAAGGTGATGAATCAATTTTCACCTCCGGTAATTACGAACGCTATAAAGAATTCAATGGCAAAAGATACGCTCACATTATTAATCCAAAAACCGGATATGGAATTGAAAACATTATATCCTCAACTATTATAGCAAAAAACGGAACCCTCGCTGATGCAGCAGCTACCGCTTTAATTATTGCTGAAGATATCGACCGGAAAACGATTATCAAAAATCTGGGTTTAACACAGGTCTTGCTGATAGAAGAAAACGGGCAATGTCTTTATACCAAAGAAATGCAAAAGCGAATTGACTTGGAGTGTGGGATTATAGAATGATGTGATGTTGTTTTTATTGCTATCGTCCTGATACTCTCCATCATCCATAATAGTTTGCGTGAAAAATCTCACCGGGAGGTTTTTTGCACAAACAAACATAACAATGTTAGACTCTTCCCATCGTTACTCTGGGTATTAAAGCTAAATCTTTGAGGGTTTTAATATCAGAATAATCATTATATTTCATAAAATCAGTCACCTGTTGGTGTTGATTATAACCATGTTCAAGAATCAAATATCCGTTTGATTTTAGGTGATTCTTTGCTGTTGAGATTATTTGAAACAAGTCTTTGAAGCCATAATTAGATGATGTTAGAGCAGTTATAGGTTCGTATTTTAGATCTTGTAGATGCGGGTCGTTTTCTTCAATATAAGGAGGGTTGGATACGATGATATCGAATTGTTTATTGTCTAAATTACTGAACCAGTTGCTTTGCAAAAATTTTGCATTGTGAATTTGATTGTGAATTTGGTTTTTGCGAGCGATTTCTACACAATCATTTGAAAAATCGATTGCCGTGATTTGAGAATGTGGTCTTTCTTTAGCAATGCTTAAAGCTATGGCACCCGTTCCGGTTCCTAAATCCAGAATATTTCCGCCAAAACTATCATCAGTTAACTCTAAAACGGTTTCAATAATCAGTTCAGTTTCAGGTCTTGGAATTAAGGTGTGTTCGTTAACGATTAAATCCAGTGTCCAGAACTCTTTATGACCGGTGATATAAGCTAAAGGTTTGCCGTTTTCTCTTTGTTTTATGAATTCTAGGATTTGGTTCATCTGAGATTCTTCGAGCTGTTTATTCCAGATAAATAGTTCTGCGGTATTAATTTTGAGAACATGACAAATTACCAAATCAATTTCGCGTTTCTCTAATTTGGTGTTTTGATAAAAGTATTTTAAAGGTTGATGTGTTGACATTGAAAATAAAAAAGGCTGGATAACACCAGCCTTAAAGATAAGGTTTTAATTCAATTTAACCAAAAGAACTTTTTGAAATCATGTCTTTAGCTGGTTTTGAAGAACTTTTATCGAATGAAAGAGTGACTATTTTGTCGCTTTTTTCATCAAAGCTGGCTGAAAACATAATCACATCAGAAGAATTATTGATTGGATTTTTCTGATCTAACTCGGGAGTGACAAAATAGACAGCCGTAACCACCGCAGCAGTTGCCAATGCCGGTTTGAACCATGACAAGAATGAAGTTGTAAATTTGGGTTTGAGTTTCAAATCAACAGATTGACCGACAGCCACTGACCAATCTTGTAATTGGTTAATCACTTGATAACTCATACTGAGTTGAGTGTTGTCAGCAATTTTCTCAACATTTGCTAATCTTGTATTGGATAACTCCGCAGAATCATATAAAAAGTCAGTACTTTCATTGATAGAATTATCGTGACTTTTTTGAAACATTTCAGCAAGTTGTTTTTCAGTTAATTTCATAATCTATTCCTAAACTAACAAGTTTATCTTTTAATGCTGCCATTGCTCTTTTGGAGAGGTTTTCAGCTTTATAAAATGACCAACCGGTCATCTCACACATTTCTTTGACTGAAAAACCCTGAAGTCTTAGCTTTACCGCAATTCTTCTGCTTTCCGGCAGAGTTTCTATTGCTTGCATTATCAGCTTCATGAGCTTTTCATTGGCTAATATATTTTCAGGTCCCAATTCCTCAGACTGTAAATCGGGTTTGTAATTGTCCTCGTCCGCTTCTTCAGGCATTTGAGTTTCGTTGGTATGCCTTTGGTTTTTGCGAGCCAAGTCGATAATAACATTAGCCGTAATCTTGTATATGTAAGACGAGATGTTTTCAATTTCTCGGTCACTTTCGATTAATTTTAACAGGCGAATACTGACTTCTTGTTCAACATCCTCGGCAGTGACTCCTTTAACATCAGGACGCAGCACAGCGACAGCTTTCACAACATGCTCATGATGTTCGGCAAAAATACGATGAATTTGTGCTTTGCTCAGTCCCATTGGTTTAATTATTCCATGAAAGAGCGTTCATTATCACTCCTTTTGTTTGCTGGAGCTTGTGATTTCGAGTGGCATCCATTGCCGATTTTCCTAAGTTGTTAGTCATGGCAGCGGCGGCTCCCATTCGAATCATAAAATGAACAATTGAAGCGATATTCCTGTCATCTACGGCATATTTTAATTTATGTACTCCACATAAAATCATCAAAGGAGTGTTTCCTTCTTTATCTTTGGCGTTAATATCCATACCGTGATCCATTAAAAACTGGATGGAGTTTTTGGCACTATTGATATTGCTGTAATACTCGGCACCCATGGCAATCACATGAAGCAGGTTTTGTTGGTTTTTGCTTTCAAAAAAGATATCCGCACCATTACGATACAAAATACTTAATAACGAATCATTCCATTGGGCGGCTGCTATGGTAACGTAGTTGTAATTGGACGGTCCGGTACCATTCGGATTGGCGCCGTTTTCCAATAATAACCCGGCAACATGACGACAATTACCAATAATACTGGATGATAATGCAGTGCTGCCATTTTCAGATTTCGCTTCAATATCAGCATTCTGTTGAATTAAAAAAGAAACAACGGCTCGTCTGGAATGACCGCTGGCACGTATTAATGCTGTACAACCATTTTCATCACGACAATTGACATCAATACCTTCAACAATCATTCGATTAAGGCCGCCTAAGTTTCCTGTTTTAGCGGCATGAAACCATTCCTGCTTGTTTGATTTTTTAGAAACAGTTTGTTTGAGTTTTTCAAAGAGAACGTATTTAGGGTCTTTGTCATTCTCAGTTTGTTGTTCAATGGCTGCTTCAACATCTTCTGCTGTAACATTTGGAACAACTGTTTTATTTTCCTCTGTCGATTCAGTTCTGGATATTGATTCAGTTTTTTCGGCTTTTGGAGTGGAAATTTCAGATTGATAATCGTTGGTAAAAAAGGGTAACTCAATTTGATTGATGGAGTTTAAGTGAGTTTCAATCAAACGAGAAATTTTAGGGTGTTTTTGTTTGGCAATTAACCAAGCAGATTTACTGTCCTTATCAGCTCGTTCGGGGTCAGCGCCGGCAGTTAATAATTGTTTGACGATATCATCAATTGGCTGTTTTTGTTTAAGTTCTAAAATTAATGCTGTTTCTTTGTTATTGTTGGTTTGATCAATTTCGGGGTTTTGTTCGATAATGAGACGCACTAAATCTTTGTTTCTTGAGTGGACCGCATCAATTAACGCTGTGTTGCCGGAATGATCCTGAATATTACAGTCTGCTCCTTGTTCAATGAGTTCCTTGGTTTTATTAGTATGTCCCATCAGGCAAGAAGTCATCAGAGCGGTGCGCTTTTGTTCATTCTGAATATTAACGTCATCAATTACATTCAATATCATGGAAATCCCTGAAATATCATCCTGCATGCATTGACATGCCGAAATAAGTAGTGGTTTTTCAGCTTGATGGAATGTGAAGTTATTCTCCAGTAGTGCCTTTGCCATTGGGAAGTGGCCATTTTTTAGGGCAAGCGTCAGAACAGAATTTTTTCTGTCGTCGGTGATATGGGTATTTTCAATGCTGTTGAGCGCATCCAGTAGCTGTTGAGTGTCACCTTTTTTGCAACATTCAAAGATATGGTCGATTTGTGAATTATTCACCAGCAAACATTGAGTCGATAAAACAAGCGTTATATTAAATTTTTACCCACTCAATGTCTATTAGATTGTCAAATTAGTTTATTCAAGCACCAAAATATAGTTGCGATAATTTCGATAAATATTCAGAACCGGTGATTTTTTTGAATTATCAAGGATATTTTTTACCTGTTTGAGGTTGTTAACGGACTTTTTATTGATTGAGGTCACCAGGTCTCCACTTCTTAATCCTTGATTCCAGGCTGGGCTTCCTCGTTGAATTTCATCAATTAAAACACCTTGGTAAGTGTCTTTCAATCGTGACGGAAGATTGACGAAGTGAGCTCCCTCCAATCCTGAATGCAGTTCATCTCCATCGAATTCTTTTCTATCAAAAGTTGTGATACTGGCAGTCGTTTGATCTTCATCTTCATCACG
>JAGRJO010000108.1:0-1396 GCA_020442725.1 Lysobacterales bacterium | reverse complement strand
ATGCAGTTCATCTCCATCGAATTCTTTTCTATCAAAAGTTGTGATACTGGCAGTCGTTTGATCTTCATCTTCATCACGGATGTAGTTGATTTTTATGCGAGTGTTCAGTTCAAATAAGCCTTCTTGATTTTCAAAGTCGTGTTGATTACTGACCTTTGTATTGTTCAAGTGAGTGATGATATCTCCGGGTTTTAGACCGGCAATATGAGCGGGTGAATCTTCTTCGACATTAGTAACAATCACTCCACTGTTTTTGACCAGGTTAAACGCCCGAGCCAGATTCTCTGTAATATCCTGAACTTCAACGCCTAATGAGCCACGACGAACTTGTCCGTGTTGAACAAGTTGTCTCATGATTCTTTCTGCCAGAGAAGAAGGAATGGCAAAACCGATTCCGACATTTCCTCCGCTTGGAGAATAAATAGCGGTGTTAATTCCTACAAGTTCACCTTTGAGATTGATTAATGCACCGCCTGAATTTCCGGGGTTGATTGAGGCATCGGTTTGAATAAAGTTTTGATAGCCTAAGCCCTGAATATTGGTTCTACCTAATGCGGAAACAATTCCTGAGGTGACGGTTTGACCCAATCCGAATGGATTTCCAACGGCGACCACAAAATCACCAACTTGCATCGTTTCAGAACTTGCCAGTTTGAGTTCGGATAAATTATCCGCATCAATTTGTATCACGGCGACATCAGTTCCTTCATCGGTTCCAATCAATTTGGCGGTAAGGCTTCTGCCATCCTGTAAGGAAACCTGAATATCATCCGCGTCTTCGATGACGTGATTATTGGTAAGAATGTAGCCTTTTGCGGCATTCACAATCACGCCTGAGCCCAACGATTGAGTCACACGTTCTTGAGGATAGTTTGGTAAACCGTAATACCAGCTGTAAAAAGATTGGCTTCTACTATTAATCTTTTGTCTGGATGTTGAGTGAATATTAACCACTGCCGGCGTGACTTTTTGCAGTATTGGAGCTAAAGACGGAACTTTGATACCATCAACTTCTGTTGGCAATCCTGCGAAAATATTGGCAGAAAAAATAAAACCGAATATTAGAATAATTTGTCTCATAACTTTAATAGTCTAACAAATAGCAATAAAGTTCAGTTAAAATAAGTCCCTGTTTGAAAATATCAAGCTGTCGAATGAATAAATTCATCAAGAAACTATACAGTTGCCAAAAATCGAATCAATCATTAGTTTGTGTTGGGTTAGATCCTGATATCTCCAGAATCAATCAGCTCGGTGTTGAACTTTCGGTTTGGTTGAGAAATATTGTTGATGCTGTTGCTGATAAAGTGTGCGCCTTCAAACCACAAATTGCTCATTTTTCGGCACTTTCCGCAGAAAATGAACTGGAAGAAATTATCAAATATATTCACGATAA
>JAGRJO010000107.1 GCA_020442725.1 Lysobacterales bacterium | reverse complement strand
ATCCGGTGGTTCAACCATTACCATGCAACTCACCAGAAATGTTTTTCTATCATTGGAACAGACCTATACCCGAAAACTGAAAGAAATATTTCTAGCAATAAAACTGGAACAAACCATTAGCAAAGATGAAATACTGGAACTTTATCTGAATAAAAACTTCCTCGGGCATCGTTCCTACGGAATTGTTGCTGCAGCAGACACCTATTACGGAAAAACATTAGATGAACTTACATTAGCGGAATGTGCCATGCTGGCAGCTCCTCCAAAAGCGCCGTCGCGGATTAATCCGGTGACCAGTCCGGAAAGGGCATTGTTGCGAAGAAACTATATCTTGCGCCGGATGCTGGAGCTCAATTACATCACTCAAACAGAACATGACCAAGCAGTCGCCGAACCGGATAATGCCAGAATTCATGAGCCTGCAATAGAGCTCAGCGCGCCTTGGATTGCAGAAATGGTGCGTGCAGAAATGCTGGACAAATATGGTGACAGTGCTTATTCCGACGGTTTTGTTGTGACAACTACGGTCGATTCCAAACTCCAGCAAGCTGCTGAAATTGCAGTTCAAAACGGTTTGCAATCTTATGATAAAAGACATGGATTCAGAGGCCCTTTGAAACACTTCGATATTCTTGAAGAAACAAATAATGATATGGAAGTTCATCAAGTTGACAATGTCATATCTCAGGAAAAACTTCAACAAGCCATTGAATACATCGAAAAACTTCCGGATGCTGCAGGCTTACAATCAAGTATAGTCACTTTTGTTGAGGAACAATCAGCCATCGTCCGATTGATTGATGGTCAGGATGCAGTTATTAGTTTTGAAACATCAAACTGGGCAGCTCCGTATATTGATAATGAACGTGTCGGTAATCGACCCAAAACCATGCATGATATTGTAAAAATTGGTGATGTCATTATGGTCAAGCGCGATAACTTAGGTCAATTTGTACTGACGCAAATTCCAAGAGTGCAAGGAGCTTTAATTTCATTAAATCCCGATAATGGTGCTGTTAATTCCTTGATTGGTGGTTTTGCATACAACTTAAGCAAATTCAATCGAGTCACTCAGGCAAAAAGACAACCGGGTTCGGGTTTCAAACCCATTCTCTACTCAGGAGCAATTGAGGCTGGATTGACTGCTTCTACTCTTATCAACGATGCTCCAATCGTTTTTGATGACAGCAAACTGGAAAAAGCATGGAGACCGCAAAATTATAGTGAAAAATTCTTTGGACCAACCCGTTTAAGAGAAGGAATTGTTCACTCCAGAAATTTGGTCTCAATTCGAGTTCTCGATCGAATTGGTATCAATACCGGCAGAAACCACATGCTTAAATTTGGTTTTGAACCGGAAGCTATTCCCAGAGACTTATCAATTTCTCTGGGCAGTCCAAACATTCCACCAATTGATATGGCAAGAGCATTTTCGGTGTTTGCCAACGGTGGTTACTTAATTGATCCTTACCTGATTGAAACTATTACCAATCAAGAAGGTGAGGTACTGTATCAACATGAAAAAGTAGTGCTTTGTGACGATTGCGAAGGAAAACTCAAACAGCAACAGATTGCTGAAACAATAGCAGAAAACACTGATAATATTGTTATTCAATCTGAATCTCAAACAACACAGTCAGGTTCTGAATCGGAGGAAGATATTCTTGAAGAACATATCATTTACCCTCCTCGTGTGATTTCTGCTGCCAATCAGTTCATTATCGAATCATTCATGAAAGATGTCATCAATCGTGGTACAGGCGCTAAAGCAAAAGCCTTGGGTCGAAATGATTTGGCAGGCAAAACTGGAACAGCCAATGAGCAACGTGATGCCTGGTTTAATGGATATCAACGCAATAACGTGACTAACGTCTGGGTTGGGTTCGATACACCCGAACCAATGGGACGTGGTGAAACCGGTGGACGGGCGGCATTACCAATCTGGATTGAATTTATGCAAACCGCATTGGAACAAGTTCCGGAATATAACAGGCCGGTTCCCGCTGGAATTATCCGCAGTAAAATCAATCCAAAAACAGGTAAATTAGCAAGCAGAAATAATCCGAATACATTACCGGAGTATTTTATTGCAGGAAATTTACCTGAAGAAGAATCTGAGGAAATACAAGCCACTGATATTGAAACAGAAGCCGAATTACTGGATGATTTATTCTAAAAAAATCATACTGGCTTCATCCTCAAAATACCGAAAACAGCTTCTTGAGCGGTTAGACATTCAGTTTGATTGCGTTTCACCAAATATTGATGAAAGTACAAACCCCAATATTTCGCCAAAGAAAAACGCTGTCGAATTATCTATCAAAAAAGCTAAGGAAGTTGCTAAAACCAATCCGGATTCGATAATTATTGCCAGTGACCAACTTTGTAGTCTGAATGGTAAAATTCTCGGAAAACCCGGTAATTTTGATAACGCATTTAAACAACTCAAGGACTCTTCAGGTCAAAAAGTAAAGTTTTATACCGGTTTATGTGTTTTACATCAAGAATCTGAAAAAATGATGACTCACTGCGACACAACAACAGTTTATTTTCGCGAATTAGCAGACCAACAAATTACGCAATACTTACACAAAGACAAACCCTACGACTGTGCCGGCAGTTTCAAAGCCGAATCTCTGGGAATCTGCCTGTTCAAAAAAATTAAAAACACAGATCCTACTGCACTTATTGGCTTGCCTTTGATTAAGCTCTGTCAAATTCTAAACAGCAATTTCGCTAATTGAATACGCCAGCATTAGTTGTGCGATATAATAAATTGGCAATCCTATAATTCGATTGATGCTTTCTGCTTTAACAAAACGATTGCGAGCGACAAATAAGTCTGAAATTGCAAATAAAGTCGCTCCGGAAACAATCCAGTAATTGATTTCTCCACCACTCCAAGCGAACAATAGCATCGCTCCAATAGCCAGCAAGTACATTGGAACGGCTATTTTGAAAACTCCTGCCAAATGATTTTTCAGCCATATCAATACCAAAATTAAAAATGCAACTAGAATTGGCGATATCAAAGCTAATCGACTTGATGTAAAACCAGTTCGATAAAATGCTATTGCATAAAATACATGAGCCAGCAAAAAAGCACCAATTCCTAAAAGAAACCACAACTTTTTGCCCTTTAGACCCAATAGCACGTCTCCAAATAAGGAAAAAATCAAACCTATAAACAACCATTTTCCATAGTCGGAATTAAATGCTGCAAGATACAATGCCAAGCCAACAAATGCCAAACTGGCGATGAATTTGAACATTAACATTAAATTAGCTTGGTTATTGACTTCACTTCTAATTGAAATTCCGCATGCAAGCAGACACAAAACCGGAAAAATATATATAGCCATAGAGTTTTATTGAATTGGAACTGGAAGAATTATAATTCAATTACCATTACAAAATGTGCTGCACTACGATTTTAATCAATTTTTAGTCACAGAATCATGTACATTCCTTTTTTTCAAAAAACACCATCTATTTTTATGCGAATAGCCTTAATTGTTACTAATCACCAAACTAAATCAGGTATAATACGGCACTCTTTTTTAATGGCTTGATTACAAGATTAGTACATTGACATCCTGGATTAAATCACAACAAAAATCTTCTCCTTTTTTTGGCACCAATTCCAGTTGGCTGGAATCGTTTTATGATGATTATCTGGTCGACAGAAATAGTGTTTCTGATGAATTGCGGGCTTTATTTGATGAAATAACAGACAATTCAGCACAAGACGTTCGACATCTGCCGATTATTGAGAAATTTGAAGCAGCGGCTCAATATCCGTCTTATGCTGAACCAGCAGGCAGCTCAGCGGAAATGATGAAAAAAGAAGCTGCTGTATTACGTCTGATCAACTCTTACCGAGTGACCGGTCATAAACAAGCTGATGTTGATCCAATAAAATATCGCCCTCGTCCGGATGCAATGGATTTGAATATCAACTTTCACGGTCTGACAGAAAGTGATTTGGAAACAACATTTTCGACAGGCTCACTGGTGGCTCCGGATCGGATGAAGCTGAAAGATATTATCGAACTTCTGAAAAAAACATACACTCATCATATCGGTTGTGAATACATGCACATCACCGATATTAATCAAAGAATTTGGTTGCAACAAAGGCTGGAAACTGTTGCTGATAAATATCCGGTTTCTGAACCACAGAAGCACAGACTTTTGGAAGAACTGACCAAAGCCGAAGGCATGGAGCGTTATTTGCATAGCAAATATGTTGGGCAGAAAAGATTTTCGTTAGAAGGCGGTGATGCATTAATTCCTCAACTTTATGAATTGATTTTACACTTAGGCACACAAGGAATTAAGGAAGTTGTCATCGGTATGGCTCATCGTGGTCGCTTGAATGTATTGGTCAACTTGCTTGGAAAATCTGCAAGCGAATTATTTAAGGAATTTGAAGGCAAGTCCGATAAAGAGTACGATCACATCAATTCCGGTGATGTAAAGTATCACATGGGGTTTTCTTCAGATATACCAACACCAAACGGTGATGTTCATGTGGCATTAGCATTCAATCCATCACATCTGGAAATTATCAATCCGGTTGTTTTAGGTTCTGCCAAAGCACGACAATTCAGGCGGGATAATGATTCGCATGGCGAGCATGTTTTCCCTGTTTTGATCCATGGTGATGCAGCTATCGAAGGTCAAGGTGTCAACATGGAATTGTTCAACATGTCTCAGGAAGAAGGCTATTTTGTTGGTGGAACGCTACATATTGTTATCAACAACCAAATTGGTTTCACAACCACACACGCTTTGGATCAAACGATGCCCGGATATTGCACGGAAGTAGCAAAAATGGTTCAGGCACCTATTTTCCATGTGAATGGTGATGACCCCGAAGCTGTTGCTTTTATCACAACTTTGGCTGCTGATTTCCGCAAAGAGTTCCGGAAAGATGTGGTGATTGATTTGGTTTGCTACCGTCGTCATGGTCACAATGAAGCAGATGAGCCTTCAGCCACTCAGCCTCACATGTACAAACTCATAAAGTCTCACCCAACACCTCGTCAAATTTATGCAGATAAATTGATTGCTGAGGAAGTTGTTTATCATGAACACGTTGATATGCTGATTGAGGGTTATCGTGATGCTTTGGATGAGGGTCGTGAAGTTGTTGAGTTGAGCAAAGAGTCTCATAAAGACGAATTACAAGTGGATTGGTCTCCGCATATAGATGGTGATATTAAAGAGAAAGTCGATACCAGTATTTCACAAGAAACTTTTGATTCATTATCGAAAACAATTACAACTCTTCCTGAAAATTTCAAACCCCATAATCGTATTAGCAAAATTTATCAGGACAGAGTTAAAATGATGAATGGCGAGCTCAAAATGGATTGGGGGTTTGCTGAAACAATGGCTTATGCCAGTTTATTGAAAGACGGTTATCAAATTCGTATTGATGGTCAGGATTCCCAACGCGGAACATTCTTCCACAGACATGCGGTGATTCACAATGTCACTCAGGATGAAAACTACACACCACTCAAACAATTGGAAAACGGCAAAGCTCGTATTTCAGTAATCAATTCAGTATTATCTGAAGAAGCTGTGTTGGCTTTTGAATATGGTTACGCAACCAGCGAACCCAATGCTTTGATTATCTGGGAAGCTCAATTCGGTGATTTTGCCAATGGTGCACAAGTGGTGATTGACCAGTTTATCTCATCTGGCGAAGCCAAATGGGGAAGAATGAGTGGTTTGGTGATGTTTTTACCACACGGTTTTGAAGGTCAGGGACCGGAACACTCCTCTGCTCGATTGGAACGCTATTTGCAATTATGTGCAGTGAATAACATGCAAGTCTGTATGCCATCAACACCGGCACAGATGTTCCACATGTTGCGTCGCCAAATGTTGAGAAAAGTTCGTAAGCCGTTGATTGTGATGACACCAAAGAGTTTATTGCGTTACAAAGGCTCAACCTCAACCATTGAACAATTAACAAACGGCGAATTCCAGAATGTCATTCCTGACCGTCGAGTTCAAGATGAAAAAATTGAAAGAGTGATTTTGTGTTCAGGAAAAGTTTATTTCGACATCATCAACGAACTGGAAAGCAACCCGAATGAAAAAGTAGCAGTGATTCGCGTGGAACAACTTTATCCGTTCCCAAGAAAATTACTGATAGAAAATCTGGATAAATACGCTAACTGTAAAGTATTTATCTGGTGTCAGGAAGAACCGATTAACCAAGGTGCATGGTATCAAATCAGACATCACCTGAAATATTGCATAAAAAATCACCAGCATGGAAATAAATTCCTGCATTTTGCCGGCAGACATCAATCACCATCTCCGGCAGTTGGTTCATCCTATGCACACATCAAACAACAAAACCAATTAGTTCACGAAGCCATCAACGGCGAACGTGGCTCAAACATTGACGCGGAGTAACAAATGAGTATTGAAGTTAAAGTTCCTGTATTACCGGAATCTGTAACCGATGCAACAGTAGCAAGCTGGCATAAAAAAGTTGGGGACTTTGTTGCCAGAGATGACAACATGGTTGACTTGGAAACCGATAAAGTTGTGTTGGAAGTCCCGGCACCGGTTGACGGCTATATCAAAGAA
>JAGRJO010000106.1 GCA_020442725.1 Lysobacterales bacterium | reverse complement strand
ATAGATAGCAACCACAGGAACAATGCCTTCACAAGCCATTCCTGCGGCTAAAGTAACAGCATGTTGCTCGGCAATCCCAACATCATAATATCTTTTGGGAAATAATTTTGAGAACTCTACTAATCCTGAACCTTCACGCATCGCCGGAGTAATTCCGACCAGACGATTATCATCGCGTGCCATGTCACAAAGCCATTGTCCAAAAACCTGTGTGTATGATGGCAAGCTCGGCTTGTTAGCCGGTTGTACACCAATGTTACGATCAAATGGAGAAACAGCATGGTATTTGATTGGATCGCTTTCAGCGGGTTTATAGCCCTTGCCTTTTTTAGTGATGATATGCAGAAATTTGGGGCCTTTGGTTTCTTTGATGATACTCAAGGTTTTTACCAGTTGATTGACATCATGACCATCAATAGGTCCGAAATACAAAAATCCGAGTTCTTCAAATAGTGTCGATGGAATCAACATTCCTTTAGTGTGTTCTTCCCAGCGTGACATGAATTTCCACAGCCATGAATCCCTTTTCATGATGCGTTTGGATTTCTCCCTCATCTTGTTATAAAAACGTCCACTGACAATTTTTATCAACATTCTGGCAAAAGCGCCAACATTAGGAGAAATTGACATTTCATTTTCGTTCAAAACAACCAACATATCAGGCTCTAAATCACCGCCATGATTTAATGCTTCAAACGCCATCCCGGCAGTCATTGCACCATCACCGATTACTGCTACGGTTTTACGGTCAACCCCTTGTTGTTTGGATGCTAAAGCCATACCTAAAGCTGCGCCAATCGAAGTGGACGAATGACCAACGCCAAACGTGTCATACTCACTTTCAAAGCGCTTTGGAAAAGGGGCAAGACCGTCTTTTTTCTTGATGGTTTCAATTCGATCTTTACGGCCGGTCAATATTTTGTGCGGATAAGCCTGATGTCCAACGTCCCAAACAATTCGGTCGTGAGGAGTATCAAACACATAATGCAACGCAACAGTTAATTCAACTGTTCCCAAACCGGAACCAAAATGACCACCGGAATTTGATACAGAATCAATTAAAAACTCCCTCAACTCATCAGAAAATTGCTTTAACTGTGACTCAGGAAGCTGTCTCAAGTCACTCGGAGTGTTTACTCTATCCAACAATGTGTAAGAACTCATTTTAAGAAATAATTATTACCAGACCGAATATTATAACCGAAGTCAAGTCTGGAATTAGTAATTAGTAATGAGTAATTAATAATAAATGATTAACAATTGAAACAATTTAATGCAAAATCAACTACAGAAAAGTCATTAATTCTTTCAGCCGCTAAAATAGGAAATTTTTCATCATGAGTAACAATAACATTATCCTAGAGAAAACCTACAATTTTAGCATTCGAATTGTTAAACTTTATAAATACATGGTTTCAAACCAAAAAGAGTACACTTTATCTAAACAAATACTCCGTTCAGGAACGTCCATAGGTGCTAATGTTGAAGAAGCAATCGGTGGAATTTCAAAAAAGACTTCATATCAAAACTCACAATTTCATACAAAGAAGCAAGAGAGACTCACTACTGACTCAGACTTTTAAAAGATACTGGATACATGAACACTTCTCAATATGAGCCTCTAGCAAAAGATTGTGAGGAAATATTAAGAATCTTGTACTCAATCATCCGAAGCTCAAAACAAAACCAATAATTGTTCATTATTAATTACTAATTGCATTTATCACTTCTGACGTGAAACCAGATATTCAGCTAAATACTTCAGATAACTACTGTCACCTTTTGGTAGTTTGGAGAGTTGCGAAACTGCAAATTGCGAAAATCTTACTGCTTCTTGTTTCGATGCGTCTAGTCCAATAAGAGAGGGATAAGTAGATTTGTTGTTGGACTCATCAGAACCGACGGGTTTGCCAATTTCATTTTCATCACCAATAATGTCTAATACATCGTCAATGATTTGAAAAGCCATGCCGAACCCCGAACCATATCCTCGTAAAACATCATATAACTCCAATATTTTTGATGTGTTTGAATGGGTGTATAGAAACCCAACCATTTCGACGGATGCGGATATGAGTGCGCCGGTTTTTAATTGATGAATTTGTTCCATTTGTTCACGGTTCAGGGTTTTATTTTCGGACTCCAGATCCAGAGATTGCCCGCCGGCCATTCCTGAAGCACCGCAAGATTGGCTCAACTTTCTTACCATTTGAACAATTTGCTGTGGGCTTGCATCAAGTTCTGTTAGCACCTCAAAAGCCATTGCCTGTAAGGCATCACCCGCGAGTATGGCTGTCGCTTCGTCAAACTTAACATGGCATGTCGGCTTTCCGCGCCGCAAGTCATCATCGTCCATTGCCGGCAAATCATCATGAATTAACGAATATGCGTGAATCATTTCCACACTGGCTGCGACGTAATCGGCTTTGGCAAAATCCACACCCAAAGCATCAGCAGTGGCATAGCTTAGTAATGGTCTGATTCTTTTTCCTCCGGATAAAAGTGAGTACGACAATGCTTGTAATAAACGAGTGTCTTCAGAGTAGTTTTTCTGTAAATATTCTTTCAGGAAAATATTTATCCGTTGCTGAAAGAACAATGTTTTGGCTTCAAATTGAGACTTATTCATATAAGAGTTTGAATTCAGGAATCTAAATCTTTAGTGCTTTCAAGCAGTATTTCAATCTTCTTCTCAGCATCGTCGAGAATCTTTCGGCATTCACGAGTTAACTTCACGCCTCTCTCAAATAATTCCAATGACTGCTCCAAATTTAACTCTCCGGACTCCATTTTTTCAACAATGGAATCCAACTCCTGAACTGATTTTTCAAATGATGTGGCTTTTGGCATTTAAATTAAGTTTATTAAGTTTGGTGGTATTTTATCAAAAAGTTATTAAGTTTGTTCCTGATTTAAAACTTCAGTTTCAAAAAACTAACTAAATCATAAACCCAAACATCATCTTTTATAGGATAAGGCTCATCAATCTGAGCAATAACAAATGCTCTATCAGGCTTGATATCCTTCAGACATTCAAAAAAACCTTTGCTCAGCGAGGGAGATTGTGAAGACTTAATTTCTATGGCAATTTTCTTATTCCCTTTTTGCAGAATCAAATCAACTTCAGCTCCTGCGGCAGAGCGATAAAAACACGCCTCATATCTGTCAAACACTTCTAATATGCTGCTGATAACACATGTTTCATATGAGTTTCCCAAAGCAGGATGACCTAATAAGTCATTGTAGCTCTCTATTCCTAACAAACTATGCACCAATCCGGAGTCCCTGATATAAACCTTCGGAGATTTAATTAATCTTTTTCCTGTATTGCTGTGATAAGCCCTTAATTGTCTGATGATAAATGTGCCTTCCAGAATATCAATGTAGTTTTTTATTGTCGGCACACTGACCCCCATTGATGATGCCAGCTTGGAAGCATTCAGCAATTCACCATTCAGGTGTGCCAGCATGACCCAGAAACGCCTCAGTGTTTCTGCCGGAATATTTATTCCGAGCTGAGGGATATCCCTTTCCAGAAAAGTGCGGGTATAGTTTATTCTCCAGTCAAAACTATTGTCTTCATCAAGCTGATAACTTACCGGATAACCACCCTGAACCCATAGTTTCGTTAAATCTTTAACTTCACTGGCAGTAAAGGGGCTGATTTCAATATAGGATATTCTTCCTGCAAGGGATTCTGAGCTTTGTTTAATCAAGTCTCTTGATGCCGAACCAAGTAATAGCAATTGTCCCGGTTTATTGCTCTGGTCAAGATACGTTCTGAATACCTGAAAGATTTCAGGCTTCCTCTGTACCTCATCTATACAAATCAACTTATCACTGTTAGCTTCCAAAAATGCCAGAGGTTCCTGAAGTTTTGCAAAATCCCTGGGATCTTCCAAATCAAGATAAATAGAATCCAAATCCTGCAAAATATGTTTCGCCAAGGTTGATTTTCCCACCTGACGAGCCCCCAGCAACGCAACACAAGGAAAAACTTCCAAATGATTTATTATCTTATTTTTTTTTATACGGGGAAAGTAACTATGCATATTTAAAGTTTAGCTTTAAATTTACATGGTTGTCAATAAATAACAAAGGATACAATATACAAATTAAAAAGAACCTCATCTTTTCTGACAATTGTTTCGACGCACACAATCTTGAGCGTAACTCTAACCATCTGTTATCTTGCTCGAAACCCCACCCTCTGTCATCTTGAGCGAAACTCTACCCTCTTGTCATCTTGAGCGAAACGGAGTGGAGTCGAAAGATCTCACCAATCTCCCGTGATTTTATTCAAAACCAGACAACTTCCCCTCTTTGAGAGGGGTCAGGGGTGTGCTTGGCAGTTATCAACTTTAAATTGTAAAATTTGGAATTTAATGATGTAATATTTGGAATTCTATATTGTAAAATTTGGAGTTGCGTATTGCAAAAATTTAATAAATGTTTATTATGTGTAAAATGATAAATCGAAAAATCACAAATAACATAGTTGAAGGACTCAATAATTTCAGAGTTGTTCTGCTTAACGGACCAAGACAATCCGGCAAAACAACTTTGGTCAAAAAGATTGCAGATGATGTTGGTATGGAATATGTGACTCTCGATGATCCTGAAAAATTAGAACTTGCCATAAATGACCCAAAAAACTTTCTGGAGTTCTACGGGGCAAGCCCGATTGCCATTGATGAGATTCAATTTGCACCTCAATTGATTCCATATATCAAAATTAAAGTCGAAAAAAAAAAAAGGATACTCACAAAGGACATTTTTTATTAACAGGTTCGGCTGACTTTATGAAAATGCATCAGGTGACCGAATCACTTGCCGGCAGGATGGTAAGGTACAATCTTTACCCGCTGGCAAATGCAGAAATCAGAAATAAGGAATTAAATATTATTGATCAGTTGTTCGATAATGAAATCAACAGGGCTCAAAATACAATGTCATTTGAAAAAGTACTGGATGCTGTTATTCAGGGAGGATACCCGGAAATATATTTCATGCAACCAAAACAAAGAAGTCAATGGTTTGATTCATATACAGACTCAAGGATTCAAAAGGATATATTGGAATACAGAACAATATCTGCCAACAAACTCAGAGAGATTAAAACCCTGTTAAAGCTTTTGGCAACATACAATTCCGACATGCTTAATTTCAATAATCTTGCAAAAAGACTGCAAATGTCCAATAAAACAATACAGACTTATGTTGAGCTTCTGGAGTCCATGTATATTGTGAAAACTATCCCTTCTTACCATGTCAATGAATCACTGAAGGTCATAAAATCTCCCAAGTTACACTTTGTAGATACAGGTCTAGCCAGCCATTTGTTAAATCTGGATAAAGAAAACCTGTTGCTAAAAAAAGATGGTGTCTATGGCGGTATGATCGAAAACTTCGTATTTTCCGAACTGCTCAAACAATCAACATATAGCGATAATAATGTAATGATTCATCATTACAGAGACCTGAGAAAAAAGGAAGTCGATTTTGTACTCGAAAACAGAAATGGTAAAATCATAGGTATTGAAGTCAAAGCCAAGGCTAGTATTAAAGCCAGAGAATTAAAACCCATGTTAGAACTATCAAAAGAATCAAAAAATAACTTTCAGGCCGGTTTTATTTTCTATGGAGGTGATGAAATCAGGCCAATATCAGTAGAGAAACAACTGTTTTACTGCTTGCCTTTGGGATTGTTGGTTTAGTGTTGAACTCAGGCTCCATCTTCTCAACAATGGAATCCAGCTCCTGAACTGATGTTTCAAATGATTTGGTTTTGGACATTTAAATTAAGTTTAATTAGTTTGGTGGTATTTTATCAGAGTGCTGATTTTTTTTGTAGAAAGTTTTACAACACCCTGTCATCTTGAAAGCTCCCCAAACCTTTTGTCATCTTGAGAGTAACTCTTCCCTTTCGTCATCTAGAGCGAAACTCTACCCTTCTGTCATCTTGAGCGAAACGGAGGATCTCACCAATCTCCCGTGATTTTATTCAAAGCTCAGACACCTTCCCCTCTTTGAGAGGGGTCAGGGGTGTATTTGGCAGTTATCGATTTTAGGTTGCGAAATTTAGTATTCATTTTGTGAAATTTAATTTTTTTGAAAGTATCTTCACAAACTCCTTACTTCCTATTTCATTTAAGTGATCCTGGTTCATGAAAAAGTCATCATGTTTAAAAAATAATTCTCTGTAATCATATACTTTTAGTTGATTCTTCATAAATATCGCATTTGCTCCAAAGCTCTTATCCCCAATTTTAGCGAAATAAACTTCAGATAAAGGAAACTGAATCCCTATTATTTCAATGTTATTTTCCTTGCACAATTCAATAATCCTAATGAGTGTCTCTGTTAATTGCTCTGATTTGTTTTCATAATTAAATTGTTCAATAAATCTACTTTGAGCAGATATATTTTGCTCCTCTGGTGTCAACAAATTCCAGTTTATACTTACTTTTGTGGTTAATACCATTGACTGAAAATAGGATCTAATAATCCCTCTGATACCTGGATTTAACAATACCAAGAATTTATCTAATTTTATCCCGATTCCTTTAAATACATTTGAATAGTCTTCGCTAATTATAAAATACGATGACCTTTCTAGATTATTGGTGTTTTCTCTGTA
>JAGRJO010000105.1 GCA_020442725.1 Lysobacterales bacterium | reverse complement strand
AACAATTATTCGCAAACTCAAACATTGAGTATGATGGAGCATCAAAGTGTTGAAAGACTGGGTGCAAAAGCTCATCTGATTAAAGTTTTGGAAAAACGGGGTTTGTTGGATCGTGAGATTGAGTTTTTACCTTCAGGAAAACAACTCAAGCAGAGACAAGCAGAAGGAAAAGGTCTGACTCGACCTGAATTATCAGTGCTTATGAGTTATTCTAAACTGGCGTTGTTTGAAGACTTACTCAAGTCTGATGCTATAGATGACCCTTGGTTTTCATCGGTATTGATTGAATATTTCCCTGCAAAACTACACAAAACTGATGAGAAGTATCTGCTCGGACATCGTTTACATCGTGAAATTGTTGGAACGATTCTTACCAGTAAAATTATCGACCGCATGGGTGCCACATTTGTCCAACGAATTCATGAAGATACAGGTGCAGAAATTGGTGCGATTGCCAAAGCGTATGTTATTGCTGTTGAATTGTTCAATGTCGAAAATATCTGGAGTCAGATTGAAAGTCTCGACTTAGCCGTCAATTACAAGAAACAGTTAGAAGGTTTTGTTCATCTGTGGAGCAACTTGAGACAAGTTGTGCGTTGGATTTTGAATAAATTTGGACAGAATATCAATATTTCAGAAGTGCTTGGACAATTACAAAAAGATGTTAAGAAGTTCATTGATGGTATTGATAAACACCTGCCGCCTAAAGATTTAACTGATTTGAAAAGAGCAGAATCTCAATGGGAGCGTGCGAATTATCCTCAATCCTTATCAGAATCATTGGCTAAAGTTAAATATTATGTTGCGGCACTTGATGTGGTAGAAATTGCCAATAATACTTCGACTCAGGTTAAAAAAGCTGCTGAAATATTCTTCTCTTTAGGTGAGAAATTGAATCTAATTTGGTTACAGCAAATGGTTGATAAACTGGAAGTGAGTAGTTCATGGCATGTTCATGCACGCGGTGTTTTACGCGATGAATTGTTTGAGCATCATAATATTTTAACTCAGACTATTATTGAAAAGTATGGAACAGCTAAATCAAAACAAGTCGTTGATGAATGGATTAATGATAACAAACAACAAGTTCTGCATGTTCGTAAAATGATGCAACAAATGCGCAGTGAAAAAGTTTCGGATTATGCAACAGTGATGGTTGCGGTACGAAGCATTAATTCACTGGTTTCTTAATACAGGAATTAAACTCCCGAAAGTATACGAAATATTTTCGGGAGTTTTTTTATGAACAATTGATTTAATTATTGTTTCTTAGGTTTTTGCCAGCCGTCTATGGTCTTTTGTCTGGCTCTTGATAAAGTCAGTTTACCACTTTCCGCATTTTTTGTCAGAGTTGTACCTGCTCCGATTGTAGCCCCTTTTCCGACAGTCACAGGTGCTACCAACTGAGTGTCAGAACCGATAAAAACATCGTCTTCAATAATCGTTTTAAATTTATTAACACCGTCATAATTGCATGTGATAGTACCGGCTCCGATATTAACATTATCACCAATTTCACTATCACCCAGATAAGTTAAATGGCTGGCTTTCGAGTTGTAACCGATAGTCGTTTTTTTAGTTTCCACAAAGTTCCCGACTTTGGCTTTTTCGCCAATAACAGTCCCGGGACGCAAACGGGCAAACGGACCAATATCACAATCTCCTTTGGTGATAACATTTTCAAGCATTGAATGAGGGGCTATCCGAGTGTTTTTACCCAGTTTACAGTTTTTGATAATTGAATAAGCACCAATGCTGACGTTATCAGCGATTTCGTTATCTCCTTCAAATATCACGCCGGTATCAATTTCAATATCTTGTCCGCAAGTGAGCTGACCTCGAATCTCAACAGTTTTTGGATGCGGCATAGACACACCGGAAAGCATCAGATGTTTGCGATATTTTGTTTGTAAAATAGTTTCACATTCAGACAGTTGCACACGGTCATTGATGCCTTTAATGCTTCGGTTGTCGCGCACGGTTACCGCAGAAAAGGGTTGGTTGTTTTTAAAACCAAGCCCAATAACGTCGGTGAGATAATATTCACCTTGAGCATTGTTATTGTCAATTTGTTGTATCCAACTTTGTAAGTTCTCTGATTCAGCCAGAATAATCCCCGAGTTGATTTCGGATATCTGTTTCTGTTGCTGACTAGCATCTTTTTCCTCAACAATAGCTTCAATTTGATTCTCTGAATTTTTAATAATTCGCCCATAACCAAAAGGATTTTGCATCTCAGCAGAGAGAACCGCTTGTTTGTATTGTGTGAGCTTTTGTAAATCATCAAATTCAATCAATGGAGCATCACCGACTAAAATTAAAACCGAAGAGTTTTTGTCAAGATGGGCGGCTGCTAACTGTACGGCATGACCTGTTCCTTGAGGGTTGTTTTGTTCAACCCAAACAACATTTTCATGCTCTAAATATTTTTTTAATTGTTCACCCTGGTGTCCATAAACCATGATGATTTTATTCGGATTTAATAATTTTGCGGTGTCCAAAACATGATCAATAATGGCTTTTCCTGCTAAAGGATGAAGAACTTTTAATTTTTCTGACTTCATTCGGGTTCCTTTTCCCGCTGCCAGAATGATAATGTTGAGATTGTTGTTAGCCATGCACAATTTTAATAGCAAAAATGGCATTGTACATCATGTGATTGAAAATCTCTTTTAATTTACATTTTTAACTGATTGCTTTGACTAAAATCGGGGATGGTCTAAAATGACGATTCAACTTTTCGCAAAGCGTTATTTTCAAATTGTTTTACTACTTTTTTAAAAGAGAAATCAGAGATAAATATTTAGGCAATTTAACCGGAATTGCCTGGGTCTTTATTCAGCCGATTATCACTTTGCTGATATATTGGTTCGTTTTCGATAAGATATTTCAAGCGAGATTCTCAAAAGATCAACAGGATGTCGGATTTATTGTTTATCTGGCGGTTGGTTTTTGGCCGTGGATGGCATTTTCCGAGTCATTAATCCGTTCTATCACTGCGGTGTCAGACAAGTCTGACTTGATTGGTAAGATAAAAATTAATCTTAAAATCCCGGTGATTGCTTCAATCTCAGCAGTTTTTTGCCTGAATATGATCGGTTATCTGGTGGTTTTAGTGAGTTTGGCGATTTTTAATGAAAACTTTGATTATGTCTCAATCCCATTGCTGATATTGCCAATTGCACAAATGTATTTGTTAGCAATCGCTTTGGGTTTAATGTTTTCTGCATTCAATGTTTTTATAAAGGATACTCAGCAATTTATTACTACAATCATTACCTTGTGGTTCTTTTTAACACCGATTATTTATTCTGAGTCGATTTTACCTGACAGATTTAAACAGATTATTCAATTTAACCCTTTATACACGCCAATCACATTTATCCATCGTGCGGTTATTACCCATGAAAGTTTACCTTGGTTGAAACTTTCGATTCTATATTTGGTTACTTTTTTGTTGCTATATTTAGCGGTTAAAATGTTTGATAAATTAGCAGATCATTTTGCTGATTTTCATTGATAGGAAATTAACTAACTTCCATCAAAAATAACTAAAGTGTGATTTTCGCCTTTAAGTTCTTCATCAATGATTTGGCTGATTTTTTGCCAATTTCCACCGGCTAATCCGGCTCCGATTTGCGGATAGGCGATTTTTTTGCCATGAAATTGAAGTTTGATTTGATTGAATATTTTTCTTAAAGATTTATATTCAACCAAATCATCTTTTCCTGACCAATGAAACTGGGTATAAGCATTGATAACTAAAAGTTTTGAATGATTGTCGATTGTGATTGCAGCTTGAGAAAATGTTCCCAACTTATTTTTATCGCCTATAGGAGTTTTTAAATCAGCATCCCATGCTTGTGGAAAAGCTTGCTTAATTGACTTCGCAATCCCGGCATCCATTGCGCAAAAGCAATTACACCCATGAATGATAAGGTCAAACTCGCCTTGCAGTGCTAAAGTGATTAGATTGCCGTTAATGACCTTCAAAGTTTACCATTTGCAAACGACTTTTCCGCATTGACCGGATTGCATTAAATCGAAGCCGGTTTGAAAATCATCAATATTAATCACATGGGTAAGAACCTTGGATAAGTCAAAACCGGTTCGAAGCATTTGTGTCATTTTATACCAGGTTTCATACATTTTACGTCCGTATATCCCATGAACTTTCAACCCTTTGAAAATAATTTCATCCCAATCAATCTGAGTGGAACGAGGCAGAATCCCAAGCAATGCAATTTTACCACCGTGATACATGGATTTGAGCAAATCATTGTACGCATGCGGGTTGCCCGACATTTCTAATGCAACATCAAACCCGGTGATGTTCATTTCTTTCATGACATCGGCGAGTCGTTCTTGAGTGACGTTAATGGTGCGATCGGCACCAATTTTTTTGGCTAAATCCAAACGATAGTTATTGATGTCAGTAATAACGACATTGCGGGCTCCTACGTGTTTACAAATTCCGGCAGCAATTATGCCGATAGGACCGGCACCGGTAATCAGAACATCTTCACCAATGACATCAAATTCAAGAGCACAATGTGCTGCGTTACCATAGGGATCGAAGAATGCTGCTAATTCAGAAGAAATATCTTTATGAACCGGCCAAAGATTCTTGGCAGGAACGGAAATGAACTCTGCAAATGCACCATCCCGATTGACACCAATACCAACAGTATTCGGGCACAAATGCGGAGTTCCGGCACGACAATTGCGGCAAACACCACAGGTGATATGACCTTCGGCACTGACTCTTTGTCCAATTTCATAGCCTTGAACTTCACTTCCCAGTTCTACAATATTTCCGACAAATTCGTGACCAATGGTCATAGCTGGTTTGATTGTTTTTTGAGACCATTCATCCCAATTGTAGATATGTAAATCAGTTCCGCAAATGGCGGTCATTTCGACTTTTATCAGAACATCGTTATGTCCGACAAACGGCATTGGAACATCTTCCATCCAAATTCCTTGTTTTGGATGCTTTTTTACGAGTGCTTTCATCTGTGTTATTTTATTCTCTCAAATCTTTACGAAGAATTTTTCCGACATTTGATTTAGGTAACTCATCGCGGAATTCAACGTGTTTTGGTACTTTATAGCCTGTTAGATTTTCACGGCAATGGGAAATGACATCATCGACTGAAATTTCTGTACTGGCGACGACAAATAATTTTACCACTTCTCCTGATTTTTCATCGGCAATTCCAATCGCTGCACATTCAACAATGTGAGGGTGTAAACAAGCGGCATCTTCTATTTCGTTCGGATAAACATTAAATCCTGAAACCAGAATCATGTCTTTTTTCCGATCGACAATTTTGAAATATCCTTCCTCATTCATGACTGCAATATCGCCGGTTTTCAGCCAGCCGTTTTCATCAATGGTTTCAGCAGTCGCTTCAGGGCAATTCAGATAACCTTTCATAACCTGAGGTCCACGAATGCAAAGTTCACCGGATTCTCCAACAGGTAATGAGTTGCCATCATCATCTCTGATGTCACATTCAGTTGATGAAATTGGAAGTCCTATCATTCCGTTAAAGTCTTTCAAATTTGCCGGGTTCATACAAGCTGCAGGACAGGTTTCTGTTAAACCATAGGCTTCGATAAGAGTGACGCCGGTGGTTTTTTTCCAACGTGTTGCTGTATCTTTTTGTACAGCCATACCTCCGCCCAGTGCAAATCGAAATCGACTGAAATCCAAATCTTTAAATCCGCGAGTGTTCAATAATCCATTGAATAAAGTATTCACTCCGGTTAAAGCAGTAAATTTATGATTGGCTAATTCCTTTACAAATCCCGGCATATCGCGCGGGTTTGTAATTAATATATTTTTAGCTCCATATTGCGCAAATAACAGGCAATTCGCATTGAGAGCAAAAATGTGATAAAGTGGCAAAGCTGTGATGACAATTTCTTCGCCTTCTTTGAGACTGCCTTGATTCCATGCTTTGACTTGCTCCACGTTATAAACCATATTGCTGTTAGTCAGCATTGCACCTTTGGAAACTCCGGTCGTACCGCCGGTATATTGCAAAAATGCCAAATCATCCAAATTGGTTTTCACAGGCGTGAAGTTGAGAGTTGAGCCCTTTGAAACTGCTTGATTGAATGTAATGGTTTTATTCAAAGTAAATGGCGGAACCATTTTTTTGACTTTTTTAACCATGAAGTTCATGATTTTTCCTTTAAAACCCAATAAGTCACCTAGTTGAGTTGTGATCACTTCTTTCACAGGTGTTTCATCAATTACCTCTTGTAAGGTATGGGCAAAATTTTCCATTACGATGATTGCTTTTGCCGAAGAGTCATTGAGTTGGTGCTTTAACTCTCTGGCTGTATACAAAGGATTCGTATTTGTCACAACCATTCCTGCCCGCAAAATTGCCAAAACTGCAACAGGATACTGCATGACATTTGGCATCATGATTGAAACAGCAGTGCCTTTTTCAAGTTTTGATTGTAAATAGGCAGCCAGGTTTTGGCTCATGTCATCGAGTTGTTTATAAGTTATTCTCTTACCAAAATTGACATAAGCCGTTCGGTCAGCATGTTTTTTGCAGGCGTCCTCAAGCATTTCAGCCACTGAGTTATAAGGCACACTTTCAATAAATTCCGGCACTCCGGGCGGATAGGATTTCAACCATAGTTTTGCTATGTCCAATTTTCTTCTCCCAATTTTTTTAT
>JAGRJO010000104.1 GCA_020442725.1 Lysobacterales bacterium | reverse complement strand
CATACTGCTTGTGACAAAGCCTGCAATCACAGCAATGAACGTCATCACCAAAAGAATTTCAAGCAGACTGAAACCTCTTTGAGAAAAACCGAATTGCGAATACGTTGTTTTCATCTGGTATTAACTCAAAGGCAAATCTCTCGGAATCTGCTTAAATTTCCCAGCTGTTAATGTCTTTATCAAATTTAGTACCACCCGGTGATCTGTCATTGCCATAGGAGCTGATACTAAATTCTTCATCATTTTGACCCGGATTGCTGTATTGAAACTCTTCGCCCCAAGGATCTTTTAATTCTTTTTTCTTGGCATAAGGGCCAAGCCAGTTGGAATCACCATTATCTTCTGCCAAATCGTTCAATGTTCTGGGGTAATAACCTAAATCCGTATTGAAGTTTTCAGCCGCCATTTTCAGTTTTGAAATTGTGATTTCAGCTGCTTTAATGTTTGCTTTAATTTTATTTTTACCAATATTATTCGCAACAATTCCCATAATGGTTGCCATAATGACCATCACAACAAGAATCTCAATTAAACTAAAACCTGTTTGTTTCCCCATGTTTATATGTTTTCTTTTATTCATATCTGTACCTTTATCCTACCAAATCATTCATATTCAACATTGCCATCAGTATGGCAAAAATTATAAAAAATATCAAAGCTGCCAGTGTTAGAACCACAATCGGAACCAGCAATGATATCATTCTGTCAACTGAAGTTCTGACTTCCACATCATAAGTATCAGCCGTTTTAAGCAACATTTCGTTTAATTTACCGGTTTCTTCACCGACACTGATTAACTGTTGTGCCAACCTTGGAAACTCTTTTTCCTTATCTAAGCCTACCGCCAAAGGCTCACCGTGCTTCACTTTCTCAGAGGCTTCCGATATTATTTGGTGCAGCAATGAGTTATTTATCACTTTTTTGGCTATTTGCAATCCAGAAAGCAACGGCACTCCGCTATCTACCAGTGTTCCCAAAGTTCTGGAAAAACGAGCAATATCAATTCGTGTGAACAAATCACCGAACAATGGCAACTTCAATAATTTTGTGTCCCACACCAGTTTAAACTCTGGGTCTTTTAACTTTTGTTTGATTGCAACAATCACCGCTATAATTAGCAATACAATCACCCACCAATAATTTTGTATGAATTCTGCTGTACTTAAAACCAGTTGTGTGACCGCAGGAAGTTCAACTCCGGCATCTTCAAACATTGGCTTGAAAGATGGAACCACTTTACCCAAAAGCACAAAAAGCGATACTCCTGATAATACAAACAGAATGATTGGATAAATCATTGCTGAAATAACACTATCTTTCAGTGCTTTTGCTCTTGCCATATAATCTGCCAAGCGCTCCATCGTCACTTCCAATGTTCCACCCATTTCACCGGCACGTACCATATTGACATACATATTAGTGAAAACATGTTGCTCTTTCAAAGCATCAGACAATGTTCCGCCACCACGAACCTTATCACGGATTTGCTCAACCATGATTCGTAACCGTTCATTATCAATCAAATCAATCATCACTGTTAATGATCTTTCCAGTGGCATACCGGAATTCAATAAAGTCGCCAATTGATCGGTAAATTCACCAATTTGTTTCTGCGAAACATTTTTTCGAGATGCTAATAGATTTTCCAGAGAAAACCCACTACTCAGTTCCTTTGCCAACAATGGAATATTTCCGGCAGCCTGAATTTTACCAATGACTTCTGCTTTGCTGGTCGCATCCATTTGTCCTTCCAGCTGTTCTCCGGCAGGCGTTAGAGCCTTGTAGATAAACTGCGTCATTAGTTTTCCTGACTCACTCTCAGTACTTCTTCGTAACTGGTTCTTCCTTCAAGACACTTCAACAAGCCGTCTTCATAAATGGTTGTCATACCATCTTTACAGGCTTGTTTTTGAATGTCACCGGCCGTTCCATGCTGCATTATGATTCTACGAATGGAATCCGACATTTCCAAAAATTCAAGTATTGACATCCTGCCACTGTAACCCGACAGATTTGTTGCACTGGGAACCGGTTTGTAAAAAGCATATTTATTCAGTTTAATTAACTTATCCAGTCCCATGCTTTTAACCACATCATCAGCAAGAATTTCTTTTTTCATGGTGGATTGATCGAGTTTTCGAACCAACCTTTGAGCCAGAATTCCATTGACTGTTGAGGTTAATAAATAATCTTCAACACCCATATCTAGCATCCGAGTTACTCCACCGGCGGCATCATTGGTGTGAATTGTTGACAACACCAAGTGACCGGTCAACGCAGACTGAATGGCGATTTTGGCTGTTTCCAAATCACGCATCTCACCAATCATAATCACATCCGGGTCTTGGCGAACAATCGCTCTGAGAGCCGATGTAAAATCCAAACCGATGGATGATTTGACCTGAATTTGATTGATACCAGTAAGTTGATACTCAACAGGGTCTTCTACGGTGATGATTTTACGTTCTTCTGTGTTTAATTGCTGTAATGCAGTATAAAGAGTTGTGGTTTTACCGGAACCGGTCGGACCGGTTACCAACATGATGCCATGTGGAAGTTCCAAAGATTTTTTAAAAGGTTTTAACAATCTGTCGGTGAATCCTAATTCGTGGAAATCAAACACGATGCTTTCCCTGTCCAAAATCCTCATAACCACACTTTCACCATAAGATGTGGGGACTGTTGAAACCCTTAAATCGAGCTCTTTACCTTGAACTCTGAGCATAATCCGACCATCCTGTGGCAGGCGTCTTTCGGCAATATTTAGCTTTGCCATGATTTTGATTCTTGAAATGACTGCTGCGGTTGACCGTGCCGGCGGAGACTCAACTTCTTGCAAAACTCCGTCAATTCTGTATCTTACTTTCAATCTGTTTTCAAAGGGCTCAACATGTATGTCAGATGCTCTTGATTCAACAGCTCTTTGCATGATGATGTTCACCAGACGAATGACCGGCGCTTCACTTGCCAAATCTCTTAAGTGATCGACATCTTCTTCATCACCGGCACTTTCATCGGTTAAACTTTCAACAATCTGACCCATCGCCGATCTTCCGCCACCAAAATATTTTTCAATGGCATTTTCAACTTCTGAAGGCAAACCAATTTTGATATCCAACTTTTTGCCAGATGCCATCCGAATGGCTTTTACGGTAAACTCATCACTGGGATATACCATGATAACCTTAATTGTTTCTTCATCCTCCGAAATCGGCACAAACAAACTTTTTTGCATGAAACGAATGGGGATTTCTGTTTCGACATTAGTGGTTTCAGGATAATCTTTTTCCTTTATGACTTCTAATTCCATCACTTCACTGAGCGATGAAGCCACATCTCTCTCGGACGCTAAGCCCAAGCGCACTAAAAGAGGAACTAATGAGGTCTCAGGATTTTCCTTATGCAAGCGCTCACCACGAATTAAATCCTCCTGCTTCAACCGACCTTTTTCAATCATGTACTGACATAACTTGTCCTCAAATGACAAGTTTAAGGAAGGATTTGCTTCCGTTTTATCAATTTCTTTTTCTACTATTGTTTGCTGTTCTGCCATATATACGCCTGAAGTCACTTCTTCTCAGACACTTTCGCATCTTTTAAGTTTCCGTTTATTTTTGCATCTAACCCTGTAATAATGCCAATGAAATTCTTGTTCATTATAATCCATGCAGCTATTGGTATTACTGCCGGAAATATTAAGTAAGACATCTGATAGAATAATGCTATCAAGTCCGGAAATAATCCAGTATCTAAAATAGCTTGTTTGGAATCAGGGCTTCCATAAAAAACCAGATGTTTCATAGCTTCCCAAAAACAACCAAAGGTTTGGATAACGACTACGATAATATAACCAAGCAAAATTTGCTTGATTTTCTTAGCAGGGGCCAGTTCAGGTATTGAGACTGTTAAACCGGAAATTACAGCTAAACCATAACCATAAATCATTGGATTAACCGCAACATCCAGAACCGCCAACTTAGCCCCCTGACCCGGAAAAGTTTGTGAAGGGAATATAAGTGTTTCAATACTCAGCATGTAGTAATTTGAACTCACAGAATTAAACAAATCAGGCTGCCAAGTGGTTAGAACAAACTGCAATAAATACTTAACCGGTAGCACCAGCAGTGTTGCTGAATAAAACCAAATAAAGAAACATAACGGCAAATATAGAACAGTGCTGATAAGAAGTCTTTTGATTATTGCTTTTGCGTCATGAATTTCAGTCATAATTTAACCTACGAATTTTCTGGCATTATAAAACATTCTCATCCAGGGTGAATTCCCTTGCCATGAGCTTGGAGCCCACGACATTTGTGCTGCTCGAAAAACTCTTTCCGGATGAGGCATCATCACCATAACATTTCCATGTTTATTTACCACAGCTGCGGTTGCAAGTTGTGATCCATTGGGATTGAATGGATAGCTTTGTGTTTCAACGCCACTATTATCAATATATTTTGCGGCAATAATGCTGTTAAGTCCACCATTATCATTTTTGAATACAGCCCGGCCTTCTCCGTGAGAGATTGCCACCGGAATTTCTGCTCCCTGCATTCCTTCAAAAAATACCGAGTTGCTGTTTTCAATTTTTAATGACGAAAACCTGGCCTCAAATTGTTCGCTGGTATTACGCATGAATCTTGGCCAGTATTCACTACCCGGAATAATTTCATAAAGCGATGAAATCATTTGGCAACCATTACACACACCCAATGTAAATTTATTATTGTCTGCAAAAAATTCTGCAAATTGACGTTTTATATTTTCATGAAAGAGAATGGTCTTTGCCCAACCACGCCCCGCACCCAAAACATCTCCATAAGAAAAACCACCACAGGCTGCCAATCCTTGAAATTGGCTCAGGTCAGTTTTGCCCGTTAATAAATCCTGCATATGCACATCATGACATTCAAAGCCGGATTTATAAAATGCCATTGCCATTTCTTTTTGGCCATTAACTCCTTGCTCGCGCAATATCGCTACTTTAGGTTTTTGTACATTGAGGTAAGGAGCAATTACTTTTTCATCAAAATCAAAACCAACTTTTGGTGACAATCCAAAATCATCTTTGCCAATGTTCTGATATTCCTGTTCACAAGTTTCCGGATTATCTCTTAAACTTGCCATCAAATGACTGGTCTTAGCCCATTGCTTTTCCAAATCAACCAGTTCCGAATTAAAAACCACTTGATCATTTTGTTTCAACACAATTGTTTTTTCAGTTTTTGGCTTTCCTAAATAATGGACCGAATCTGAAATACTCATCCTTTCGATTATATCCCTAAAGCCTTCATCATTACCTTCTTCAATAGCAATTACCGCTCCCAGTTCTTCACTAAAAAGCGTCTCCAATGCTGTGTATTGGCTAAAATCGAGATTTGCTTTTATACCACATTGACTGGCAATACACATTTCTAGTATTGAAACAAACAAACCTCCATCAGAGATATCATGATAAGCAGAAATCATTTCATTTTTGACTAGCTGCTGCATTGTTTGCCAAAATATTTGGATTGTTGATACTTGTGGCAAATCCGGACAATCATTACCTAATTGCCGGTAACTTTGCGCCAAACAAGAGCCGCCTAATCGTTTGTTGCCACCTGCCAAATCAATGTAATAGAAACGATGTTTCTTTTCACGATTAAAATACGGAGTCACACTTTTACGAATGTCATTCACATTGGCAAATGCTGAAATAATTAATGAAACCGGAGCTGTTACTTGTTTGTCTTCTGCACCATCTTGCCATTGGGTATTCATCGATAACGAATCTTTCCCCACAGGTATCCCAATTTTCAACTCCGGGCATAGTTCTTCACCGATCGCTTTTACAGCTTCAAACAAGACTTCATCTTCACGACCTTTTCCGGATGCTGCCATCCAGTTTGCAGATAGTTTGATATTCGATAAATCACCAATATCATTGGATGCGATGTTTGTTATGGCTTCGCAAACAGCCATTCTTGCTGATGCTGCACCATTGATAAGTGCTAATGGGGTTCTTTCACCAACTGCCATTGCTTCGCCGCTATTGCTGTAATAATCTCTTAATGTTACACCGCAATCAGCTACTGGAACTTGCCAAGGTCCAACCATTTGATCTCTGTGAACTAACCCTGAAACAGTTCTATCACCAATGGTTATCAGATATTTTTTACTGGCAACCGTCGGGTAATTTAATACTTGATAGACAGCTTTTTCGATTGTTACACCAGACAAATCCAGTGCTTTTAATTCGGGTTGAACTGTTGAAATATTTTTCTCAGTTTTAGGTGTATTTCCAAGTAGCAATTCCATCGGAATCTCAACAGGATTATTCCCAAAGTATTCGTCAGTCACCTTAAGTTGTTTTTCTTCGGTTGCTTTACCTAAAATTGCGACCGGACATCTTTCACGCTGGCACAGTTTTTCAAATTCAGACAGTTTTTCTGGTTTGATTGACATCACATATCGTTCCTGAGATTCATTACACCAAATTTCCATTGGCGACATTGATGTGGTGTCAATCTGTAATTTACGCAGTTCCAGAACGCCGCCAAGACCGGCGTCATCCAAAAGTTCCGGCAAGGCGTTGGACAACCCTCCTGCTCCCACATCATGAATGGAACGAATTGGGTTTTCGCCTCCTTGACTCCAACATCTATCAATAACTTCTTGACAACGACGTTCCATTTCCGGATTTCCTCTTTGCACCGATGCATAATCCAAATCCGCGCAACTTGTTCCACTCGTCATTGACGAAGCAGCGCCACCACCCAAACCAATTAACATAGCCGGACCACCCAAGACTGCCAAATAATCACCGGCTTGAGTGTCTTGTTTAATTGCCAATTCACGATTTATAGTTCCTAATCCGCCTGCCAGCATGATTGGC
>JAGRJO010000103.1 GCA_020442725.1 Lysobacterales bacterium | reverse complement strand
AAGGTTTACAATCCTGCTATCTGATCGTTGGTGATGAACCATTACAACTGAAAGAAGCCGCTGATTCGATTCGCAATAAAGCCAAACTGGAAGGATTTGTCGAGCGGGAAGTCTTGCATGTCGATAATAAATTTCAATGGGATTATCTTTTTGCCAGCATGGGGAATATGTCGTTGTTCGCTGAAAAGAAGTTGATGGAATTGCATCTTCCAACAGGAAAACCCGGAGCGGCCGGTTCCAAAGCCATTATTCAATTCGTTGAGAATATTCCGCCGGATATTTGTCTGCTGATTCAATGTGAAGAATGGACGGCGGCCAATGATAAAACCAAGTGGGTCAAAACCATTGAGCAACTGGGAACATTCATGCGTGTGTATCTTCCGAAAGCCAATGATTTTGTTCAATGGTTACGAAACCGATGTCGCAAAATCGGTTTGAATACCGATAATGACAGCATCGCCATTTTAGCCCAACGACTGGAAGGAAATTTACTGGCAGCCGCTCAGGAACTGGATAAACTCAAAATGCGATATGGCAACCAAACGATTGTTGCAAAGGAAATTGCTCAAGTGGTTGCTGACAGCTCACGTTTTGATGTTTTTCAACTAACGGATTCACTGATGGAAAACAAAGCACCCAGAGTTTTGAAAATGCTTCGTTCACTCAAACAAAACAACACACCAACTGTTGTTCTGCATTGGGCTTTGGAACGTCAAACACGAATCCTTTTGTATTTTGCTTATTTGAAACAGAGAGGACAAAGAGCTTCACCGGCTGATTATCGCAAACACGGAATCTGGCAAAATCAGCAAGCACTTATTCAATCAACTCTGAATCGCCTTAACGCATTGAAACTGGAAAATCTTATGGTCGGACTGGCTCAGCTGGATAAAGTTATTAAAGGTCAGGCACAAGGAGATGCCTGGCTTGAATTTGAAAAATGGACAATGAAATTTTGTTACTGATTTGTTACTAAAGCTATGAAAAGAGCAATTATTTTAGTTATGGACTCTCTGGGAATCGGAGCCAGCGCCGATGCTCATCTTTATGGCGATGAAGGAACCAATACGCTTGGACACATTGCTCAGGCGTGTTATGAAGGCAAGGCTGATAACGAAAACCGTTCTGGTGCATTGCATATTCCCAATTTAACACGATTGGGCATGGCACACGCTTTACATGACAGTTGCGGTCAAACGATGGCAGGATTGGATAAAACTATTCAACCAGAATATTGTTACGGTTTTGCTGAAGAACAAAGCAAGGATAAAGACACACCCAGCGGTCATTGGGAAATGGCCGGAGTGCCGGTTCCTTTTGCTTGGTCGACATTTCCAAAAACAGAGCCTTGTTTTCCTGAGCAACTCATCAAGGATTTTATCACTTTGACAAAAATTCCGGGGATTCTGGGCAATTGCCATGCCAGCGGTACTGAAATCATTAAACAATTAGGTGAAGAACACATAAAAACAGGCAAACCAATTTGTTACACTTCAGCAGATTCGGTTTTTCAGATTGCAGCCCATGAAGAGCATTTCGGTTTGGATGAATTGTATCGAATTTGCAAAATTGCCAAAGGTCTGACGGAAGAACTCAACATCACTCGTGTGATTGCTAGACCATTTATTGGCAATAATGCCGCAAATTTTATCCGTACCGCTAATCGTAAAGACTTAACCACTAAGCCCATAGAACCAACATTGCTTGACAAATTAGTGGCTCAAGGCGGAAAAGTAACAGCAGTGGGGAAAATTACCGATATATTTGCCAATCAAGGCATTACTAAAACCGTCAAAGCAAAGAACAATATGGAACTGTTTGATGCCATGCTTGATGAACTCAAAATGGCCGATGACAAAACCCTGATTTTTGTCAATTTTGTTGATTTCGACAGCCATTTCGGACATCGAAGAGATGTTGCCGGTTATGCTCATGCGATTGAACAGTTTGACAAACGAATCCCTGAATTATTAGATTTAATGCGGGAAGATGACATTGCTTTGATTACTGCCGATCATGGTTGCGATCCGACGTTTAAAGGTTCGGATCACACACGGGAGCACGTTCCTGTTTTATTTTTTGGTGATAAAGTTAAACCACAACAAATAGGTAAACGAAGTTCTTTTGCCGATATGGGACAGACCATCGCCAAACACTTCCAATTGCTTCCATTGAAACATGGAGAAGCCATCCATCTGGAGTAAAAACTATGAGTGAATTTATTCAAATGTACGAAAATGCTCTGAGCAAAGAGTTTTGCGAAAGTTGCATCGCAAAATTTGATAAAAGCCAAAACAAACACCAAGGCCGCACCGGAAACGGAGTGGATTTGGTAAAGAAAAACAGTATTGACATCACCGTTACCAATTTTGCCAGTGAATGGCAAAATGAAATGATGGTTGTGCAAAATGCTGTTTTACAAGGATTTATTCAATACACTCGCAAGTTTCCGTTTTTGCTTTCAGGGGCTGTCTCTATGATGTATAAAAATTCCGTCGGAGAAGTCAAGCCTGTTAACTATAAAGATATTGCAGCAATGGATGATGCCCAGATTTCGGGGCTTCTTAGTGCTGTTTACCGCCTTGGTTCGGTGAACATGCAACAATATCTTAAAGGACAAGGTGGTTACTTTCATTGGCACTCGGAATTTTATCCTCATCCGTCCGATCCTCATCAGGACTCATTGCACCGGGCTTTGCTTTATATGTTTTATCTGAATGATGTGGAAGAAGGTGGTGAAACCGAGTTTTATTATCAAAATCTGAAATCAAAACCGAAGCAAGGCACTTTGGTCATTGCTCCGGCTGATTTCACCCATACCCATCGTGGAAATATGCCAATTTCCAATGATAAGTATATTTTCACCAGTTGGATTATGTTTCAAAGAGCGGCAGATATGTATCAACAGTCGATTCCTAAATAAACTGTTGATACATTTATTAATGTGTAATTATATTACCAATCAAAGGAATCAATAAATATCACATCAGTAATGTCTGTGTGAGAATTTGTATTTTCATCCGCACCCAAATCCCATGCTCCATAAAAATCCGGAATACCGGTATCATTTACGGCTCGAGTATCATCATCTATATCATTGGTGATACTAACAATTCCGTCAGTTCGACTGTTATCACAATAATCTTTCATAGCTGAAGTTGGCTTTAAATGATAATCATAGTTTCTGACAATAAATCCGGGATTATCAGCACTCATTCGAGTCAGAGTTGCATAAGCAACACCGATGGATGTGGTTTCATTGGCGTTGACGCAATCAAATTCTGCACTGCTGAATGCTCCAAACAAATCGCCTAGTTTTGTTGATGTCGGGTCATGGATGATAGAACTGAAAACTCCAAGATAATTCAACACACCGTTCATTGCAAATACCGCTTGTGTGGCATGATTATCCGAAATTGTGTTGAACATCAATCTGACTGCTAAATCATTTCCTGAAATGACTTCAGAGTTGTTATACATATCAATAACATACCTGTCTTCAAAACCACCTGTTCCATCACGACCATTGTGAACAATCAGGTTTTGATCGAGATTAATAGTGTTCACACTATCAGTTGAGTCCACATAGAGCACAGTTCCATAATCAGAGCGATTATCAGTAATATGAGTTTGACTAATTAGGGCGGTGGCTCCGTCTTCAACAAATAACGCACCACCTTTAAAATTAGAAGTGTTCCCCTTTAAAACACTGCATTCATAACTCCAACAATCATTTTCTCCTTGAACCAAACCTTGATCTCGAGTGCGCTGCATTTTAAAAGTCGTATTGTATCCGACATAAAAAGCACCACCTCTCCAAGCAGAATTATTGACAACTTTTGCTCTATGGAGTCTCAATGATGCCGGGGCCAAAAAACCTCCAGTGATATAAATTCCACCACCATCACCATTATTATCGTTATCAGAATCTGCAGTATTATTGTTGATATTTAACGGTGTAAAATGATTTCCAAATACATTGTTTTGGCCTCCTTGATAATGGCTTCCTAACAAATTCACATAGGTGTTTAATGCATAAATGCCGCCACCATGCTGAGGAGCAGTATTTAAACTAATCCCTCTGTAACTTCTGATATCAACAGGGTTCGGTTCATCATTGGTTCCACCATAAAAGTCCATACTAGAGTTCTTTAAATATATTCCTCCTCCATTACCATCTGCATGATTCACCCAATTCAGAGAGACACCAGAATCTTCGTCCATTAACACATTGGTATTCTCAGCATAAATTCCACCACCACCTAACAATGCCTGATTCCCAACAACAACAGTATTTCTCAATTCTAGTTGGTAATTCTGTGTATCTAACGTATTGTTATATGAATATATACCTCCGCCAAATGAGTTTGTATTACTACTATGAACAAAAGAGTTAATCAACCTTAACCCAGTGTTTGTACTGCTTATAGCGCCACCAAAATTACCGAGTCCATTTGAAATTTCAAAACGATAGAAATCAACTCCCGTACCATTACCTGTATTCGTCGTTATCACATTGCCATTTCCTGTTCCCATGAGAAACACCATTGGTGAATCAATATAAATGATTCCGCTAATTGCGTCTCCACAAGTTTCATAGCCACCGGTAAGAACCATCGGGCGGCTGATAGTTAAATTTTCCTGATAGGTGATACGATTATTTTCTGGTCCGGCTGCAACCAAAATAGATGTGTAATTGTTAGCATCATTAATCGCACTTTGAATCGTATTATGTGTGCATTGAAAGTCGCCGGAATCTCCCACATAAGCCGTTCCACCTGCATTAGCAATTGATGCGAAAGGCAAAAATTGTACAAGCAGAAGTCCGGTCACTAAAATTATTGATTTAAGTTTATTCTCCATTGTTTTCCCCATAAAACTAAGTTAATAACCTATTAACGACGTTTTTATAGGGAATAGGACAAAAGAAAATTATAAAAACAAAAAACCCGCAACAAGTGCGGGTTTTCTCTGTTCATTTGAAAATGTAAATTATAAAGTTACATCATTCGAACATGCAGTCGTTGAGCCTTCTTCACAAACTGTAAACGTATATGTTGTTCGTTTGTTCACATTGAAAGAAATAGCACCATCGTTAGTTGTAGTATTATTGAAACTACCGTTTACATAAACATCAACATTTGCAGTTGAACCACCTGTCCATGTTAAATCTGCAACTCTTCCACCGCTGCTACGGCTACCGGATAATACAATATCACCGCTTGGTGGAGGTGGTGGTGGAGGTGTTACACCGCCGCCCTCACAACCATTAGTTTGCAAATAAGCATGAGCATCAGCTGCTTTAACAATTCCATATCCGAAGTAATCATCACGTCCTGATGCGCCTTGATCTTGAGCTGTCGCTTTCAAAGCTTCACGAATTTCAGTACCGTTACAATCCGGATTGTTTGACCAAACCAATGCAGCAACACCAGCAACAGCAGGAGTTGCCATTGAAGTTCCGCTCATATAGCCATAATCACCTGTTCCAATTGAAATTGATGCAGTGCTTGAACCAACAATTGCTGCACGATCTTCAAAAGCGGTTCCAACTGCAGGAATACTTGTAGTTACACCAGTAATATCCATATAGATAACACCATCACCGGCCACATTATTTATTACGATTGCACCAATACCACCAGAGTTACCGCAGTTGTTAATTTTATCGGCAAATGAAATGTTTCCACGATCAATCACACAAATTTTACCATTTGCACCACCATCAACTGCCTCAGCTGTTCCCATGAAATAAGTTGCACCTGTAGCATCTCCTGTATTATCAGTTGCTGCAGAAGCCACACCGGCTCCATCAACTGTAACAGATGAAAGTGTTGCTAGTCCTGCTGGATATGTTGAAAGTGTATCAACACCACCGGCTGTTACTTCCACTCCATAACCGTCATCAGTTTCTGTTCTTTGATTTTTACCACGACCTGTTGTAACAGTGTTTGTTGGGAATTGCGAGAAACTGGCAATATTGTTGTTAGCATCATTTGCACCAACCATCATTACTGATTTGTAACCGGCTGGATAGGAACGAACATTATTGCCATCATTACCGGCTGCTGCCAATACTAAACCACCATTATCAGTGAATGTATTAAAAGCATTTTCTTCAACTGAGCTGGCACCGCCTCCACCTAAACTCATAGTGATGATATTTGCACCGGCTGCTGTACATTTGTTAGCAGCATAAGCCAAATCTGAAGAATATCCCCATCCTGATTCGTTAAAAACTTTAATGATATGCATTGGGACACCCGGTGCCATACCAACAACACCATATCCGTTATCTGCTGCACCAACAGTTCCGGCAACGTGTGTACCGTGAGGTCCACCATGCTCATCCCAGTTACCTGTACCTGAATCATTATCACCAGTAATCGCACCCCAGTTAAAATCAGTATTTGAACGATCTAAACCAGAGTCAATAATACAAACTTTTTGACCGGATTGAAGCGACAATTGATTAGCTTGTGATTGATAAACCGCATACGGGGTTAATTGCTGTGCTGTTGGATCGCCGGCATCATCATTGTATAATGATAAAGGAAAACGCTTTGCATCCACTTCCATTTTTCTGAATCCGTTCATAGCTTTCATGGTTCTTTGTGCATTTTCATCTAAGTCAACAGCAAACCAGCCATTACCTTCAACCAGAACATGATGCCCTGCTTTCAAACTGTTTGACTTCGCTGAGTCATGAGTAACAATCATTCTTTCTGCACTAGCGTATCCACTTAAAGCTAATAACGTGGCCGCATAAGCCGTCTTCATTTTAAATTTCATTATTAAAAATCACCTTCTCTTTTATATTTTAAAAACAAGGAAGTTTCACAGTCTGAATAATAAATTCAAACTCTAAGGCGATTACTTGAGGAATTATCAAAGAATTCTTATCACAAAACGCTTTTTCAAATCTCGCCGTCAAATCGTGAAACAAATCCTTTCATTTACTAGAAATT
>JAGRJO010000102.1 GCA_020442725.1 Lysobacterales bacterium | reverse complement strand
GAAGCCTTTTGATTTTAATGTCTCAAAGTTATCATATAGATATGCGGATAATATTTCCCATGCTCGGTCGTATGGTTGAGTGGCAGAGTTATTGCAGTGAGTACAAATTTGTGTTTGAAAACAAAAATCTTTTGATTTGATACCTTGAATTGGAAACTTTCTCCCAAAGTTGATACTTCGAAACATTTTACTGATTTTAGAGAATCCTGTGTGTTGTTTTATATCGCTTTTCTTGAACATATGTTCATTAGAATTAGCATCATTAAAATTACAAATCCAACAAAGTTCTTTTACCATAAAAAATCACTCCACCTCAACCTTATCAATCTCTTTCATCAGTCGATCGGTTTCAGTCAAAGCTACGATGATTTTTTGATAATGACATATTTCATCATAAGTTAGGCCACGCTTATCTTCTTGAAGTTTATCTTTATACTGCTTGCGGTCTTTGAGCCATTTTTGTGCGGGTTGGTAGCCGCCGATGTAGAAGTTCCAGGCGACTAATGGCACATTGTCGAAATATTGTTCGTCGTTTATCCAGACTTTGCCGATTTTCGGGTTGCTTTTATCGGCTTCAAAGCCGATGCTGGTTTTGGTCATTTTGCGGGTGATTTCATGATTGCTGTCAACCGGATATGAGGTGATGTTTTGCTCAACCACTGGGGACTCAAGCAGATGAATTTGACGGATTTGACTGCCGAGTTCAACCAGTTTCCAGAAAGTTTCCGTATCTTTTGGATATGGCACACGGGGAAAGTCGATTTTTAAGAATTCTTTGTATTTTTCACGATAGCTTGGTGAATGCAGTACCGCATAAATGTAATCCAGCAAATTTAAAGGAGTGAAATAGGTTCGGAATTCATGAGTGACTTCCGGATTCTGAGCCATGCAAAGATTACCGGGTTGTGGTTCTTCAGGCAAAAACTCAAGATTGATTTTGCTTGAAATAGTTTTCACTATTTCGGAGTTGAGGTTTGGAATTCTTTTTGTTTGTGAATCAAGTGATTGTTGCTTTTCGGTTTCTGGGTAAAGATATAATGGAAAAATATATGTCTGACCACTTAAAAAATTTCTATCAGATATATTCTTTGTAAGAAAACAATGATGATAATTGTTTTCTTTGTATCTCTTTTTTAAAACAAGGGCTGTGTTTTCTTTAGTATAAAGAAAATTATTCATAATTTTTTCAGAGTGACGCCTTAATAACAATGAGTCAAAATATAAGGTTCGATTATAAAATGGTTTGTATGAATAACTTTTAAATTTATTTGAAAATATAGTTTTGAATTTATTTTTTATCTGAATAAGATTAAATTTTGGTTGGTCGTTTAATTTATATTTTTCTCTAATCTTACTTATAGGAGCCTCAGAATTTATAAAATCAGACAATCTATTTGTTAACTCTTTTTGATTATCAGCAATTATAAAATGATCACGACCCGTTTCAACTCCTGAACCATTTACTTTAAAGAGTGAGTCAAGTTTAAACCCTTCCTGATAAATATTAATGTTTTTAAAGTTCTTTTTCTCAAAGAAATAGTATGGTGCCAGTGGTTCTAATTTGTCCCAACTGATAGATTCTATTTTGTTTTTCAGAAGAAAATCATATTTATAAAATCTCGATCCATCGAGTCTTTTATAAAACAACTGGCCAGTATCTGCTTTTTTTGAGTTATTTTTAATCAGAAATATAATTGATGTGCCTACTCTAATGTCAAAAACATTCTCATTTGGCAACCCATTGGGTGTTTTTTCATATAATTTGCCACGTAAATCTAATACATATATTTTGTCATAATATTTTAACAACTGAGTTCTCATGCCTATAAATGCCGTTACATTTAAGTACGTGTTTTTTGTAATAAGACCTACTATACCAAAACCTGTTTTCTCTATTTCGTAATGACTAAATCGAATGAACTTTGCATAGTCGTCACTTAATAATTGTATGTTTTTTTCATTTTTAATATCCTTTTTATATAACATCATTAATGAGTCAATATATTTAGATTGGTTATATGAAGAAATAGAATATGGTGGATTACCAATGACACACATCACCGGAGTATCACGCTTGATATGATTGGCTTCGCGGGCTTCATCACTAAGCCAACTGGCAAATAATGTGCCGGTGTCGGGATGATATTCTTCCAGCGAGTTGGTAAGATAAACATTAAATCTCGGGTTGGATTGTGGCTTGTAACCGGTTTCCTTGAGCAACAAATCCAGCTTGAGATGTGCCATAGCATAAGATGCCATCAGCAATTCAAAACCATTGAGACGAGGAATCAAATGCTCTTCAACATAACCCGACCACGCCCCTTGCATGGCTTTGAACTTTTTGCTGTAAATGTGGCGAATGACTTCAGCCAGAAAAGTTCCCGTTCCGGTCGCCGGATCTAAAATCTGGACTTTGTGGACTTCTTTTTCGTATTGTTTGTAGCCTGTTTTTGATCTCTGATCAGGAATTTGTGAATCAACAGTAATGGTAGTTTTACTGGTGTCTGCCAAACCATCAGCGAGACCGAATTCAGTTTTTAAAATATCATCAACGGCACGGACAATAAAATTGACCACGGGTTGAGGCGTGTACCAAACTCCTCTTGCTTTGCGTAATTTCGGATCATAGGCTGCCAGAAAAGTTTCGTAAAAGTGAATAATTGGATCTTGAGTTTGAGTTCCTTTGCCGAAGTTTGATAAAAGTTGTTTGATGTCGGTCGCCCGAAACACTTCTGCCAGATTATCAACAATTTTGACAATTCGTTCGTCAATATCCGGCCCGGCGATTTCGTTGAATAATTTTCTCAGAAAAGGATTGGATTTTGGGATGAGTTCAGCAGCCTCCTGACGACTGAAATCATTGAGTGTTTCATCATGTAAACGCGCGGCAAACATGCCATAAGCCACCGTTTGAGCATAAATGTCTGCAAATCCTTTAGGTTGCAAATCATGAATCAGCATGTCCTTGAAAGTTTTGTACTGATTGATTAGCCATGTATCTTGCTGAGAAAGCAACTCTGTTTTTTCATCATGAGTGACAGCTTGTTCAATGATGTTCTGCAACAGTCGTGCTTTGCCCGCCATCATTTCTGCCAGTTTTTGCGGTGATTTAATGGTTTGGCTGATAAAGGTACAAAAGTCCTTAATTAAATCTGTGAATCTTGAGTATTCATCAACATTGGGAATGATTTTTCCGTTTTCGATGTTTGCCAGTCGAATCTCATGGACTAATTCACCGTTTTCAAAAAACTGAAACCATAAATAATCTGTGATAATTAAGTTATCCAGGGCTTTTTTATAGCGAGTGAATTGCTCTTTATAAACCTTGCTGTTGAGGTCTTTGCCAATATCTTTGGCTTCAATAAATCCAATCGGTATTTTGCGTTTGGTTATAACATAATCAGGATTACCGCAGTCAGTGACTTTTGAGGGTTCGTTGGTAACTTCAACATTTGGAACCAGTGTTTTGATTAACTGCTCTAAATCGCCTCGGTAAGTATGCTCGGTGGAAATTCCAGTGTTAAAATTATTTGTTACTGTCTGGATGTATTGTTCGAGAGTCATTTTTATCTTGAAAACCGTGAGTTTGTTAAATTATACATGAGTTTGAATTTGGTATTGAAATTATTTTAAAATAATAAATCATCCATTATCAAAACCTGCGAATGTTGGAATGATTTTTTAGTGCTTTTGGTTTCTATTTTTCTGGATTGTCTCTCCGCACCTGCTTCGAGCCCTTCGGGTCGCTTCGCGTGGCAAAACGGCTGTCCTGCCGTTTGGTCCCGGGTTAAGCCAGAGGATGACAGGAATAGGATATCTCGGCTACGCTTGATATGACGCTATTCTTTTTTATCCCCCTTTACTCTCACCGAGATATTCTTGCAAATTTGGGAGTACGAGGTATTTATGTCTGAGCGAAGCGAGTTCAAATACCTCGCCAAATTTTCGAAAATATTGAGGGTAGCCAACGGCTGAGAGTTCGGGGCGTGCTTTCTTTTGGTTACTTTGCTTTACACGAGTAAAGAAAAGTAACATTAAAATAACTAGATTCCCGATCGGGGTCGGGAATGACGAAAATAGGGTCACGAATAACGAGTTCTGGTTGAAGATACTTCGAGTTCACTCAGTATGACAGGATAATTTTTACTTCACATAACTCAGAAAGTGTTCAAAGTCCTTATTTTTTCCTCTGACTGTGTTTTCGTATGTGGTTTTGATAAACTGCGTGACTTTGCCTATTTCACCGTTACCGATGGTTTGGTCGTTGATGGTTTTGATGGGGGTGACTTCGACGGCGGTTCCGGTGAAGAAGGCTTCGTCTGCTTGCTGGGCTTGTTCGACGGTGATTTTCTCTTCTTTGACTTTGTAGCCGTAGTGTTTTGCCATTTCGATAATAGTGGCTCGGGTGATTCCGGGCAGAATATGTCCGAGGGATGGTGTGGATAGGACATTGTCTTTGACGATGAAGAAGTTTTCTCCGGCACCTTCGGCGATGTTGTCTTCGTGATCGAGGAACAGTGCTTCGTGATAATGGGTGTTTTGTAGTTCTATCGTGGAGAGAATTCCGCCGACATAATGTCCGCAGATTTTGGCATCAATCACGGTGGATTTGGGGCTGATACGGCGATATTTGCTAACTTTGATGTCAACCATATCGTGTGGTAAATATTTTCCCCACGGCCAATTGGCGATGATGACTTCGACCGGATTGTTTTTGGCGGAGACACCGAGTTCGCTATAACCAAAAAAAGTCAATGGGCGAATATAACCGGAATCCAAACCATTGGATTTGACCGTTTCAACGACTGCCTGACAAAGTTCATCACGAGAGTAGGGCAGTTTCATGCCAATGGTTTCTGATGAATAAATCAGTCTGTCGATATGAGGTTCAAGCCTGAATATTGCCGGTCCTTTGGCAGTGTTATAAAACCGAATTCCTTCAAAAGCGCCTCCGCCGTAGTGCAGAGTGTGTGTCAAAACGTGTGTTGTATCCTGTTCCCAGGGTTTCAGCACACCGTTGTGCCAGATGGTTTCGGTTTTAATCATTGTACAATTTAATTTTGCTCTTCCAGTTTTGCCCAAGAATCCTTTAAGGTCACAATTCGGTTGAAAATTGGTTTATCTTGTTCGTATGTTTTATCACGATAAAAATATCCCATGCGTTCAAATTGATACCTGACGCCATCGGAATTTTCGACAATATTCGGTTCCAACTTGGCGTTTTTTATGATTTCTAATGAATTGGGGTTTAAATCTTCAAGACCTTTTGGATCAGGTTTATCAAATAGGCGATCATAAAGCCTGACTTCTATATTATCACAATGACGGGCTGATACCCAATGAATTGTGCCTTTTACTTTTCTGCCATCAGCTGATTTACCGCCTTTGGTTTCCGGATCATAAGTGCAACGAATTTCAACAACATTGCCGTTTTCGTCTTTAATCGCTCGTTGACAAGTCAGATAGTAGGCGTATCTCAAGCGCACTTCTCGACCTTCGGTGAAACGGAAAAACTTGCGATTGGCATTTTCCTGATAATCATCGGCTTCGATGTAGAGTTCTTTGCAGAAAGGAATTTCCCTTGTGCCGAATGATTCATCTTGCGGATGATTTTGACCAATCAGAAGTTCTTCTTTATCTTCAGGATAATTTTCAATCACTAATTTTAACGGGTTGAGAATTCCCATAATGCGTGGAGCTGTTTCGTTTAAATCGGCTCGAACACTATCTTCCAGCATGGTCATTGGAACGGTTGATGGTTTTTTGGTAACTGTGCTGCGCTTGGCGTAATCACGAATGGCTTTGGGTGTGTAACCTCGGCGACGCATTCCTGAAACTGTTGGCATACGCGGGTCGTCCCAGCCATCTACTTTACCTAGCTCAACCAGTTCGTTGAGTTTTCTTTTGGAGGTGACGGTGAATGTTTGATTCAGGCGGTTGAATTCGATTTGTTGTGGATGACAACCAATGGATATGTTGTCCAAAACCCAGTCATAAAGCGGGCGATGGTCTTCAAATTCCAAAGTACAAATTGAGTGAGTGATGCCCTCAATCGCATCAGAAATACAATGAGTGAAATCGTACATCGGATAAATGCACCAATCGTCACTGGTGCGAATATGATGTTGGCGTTTGATGCGATAAAGCACCGGATCACGCATGTTGATATTTCCGGATTTCATGTCGATTTTGGCGCGAAGCACCATTTTGCCATCTTCAAATTCGCCATTTCTCATGCGTTGAAATAAATCCAATGACTCTTCAACCGGACGGTCACGATAAGGACTATTGGTTCCCGGAGTGGTGAAATCACCACGATTCTGGCGAATTTCTTCCGGTGATTGTTCATCCACATAGGCTAAGTCTTTCTCAATCAGTTCAACGGCATAACCATAAATTTGCTCAAAATAATCCGATGCATGGAGGGTTTTTCCGGCCCAATGAAACCCCAGCCACTTCACATCTCTTTCAATGGATTCGGCGTATTCAATACTTTCTTTGGACGGATTGGTATCGTCAAATCTGAGGTTGCACTCGCCCTGATAATCTTCTGCCAGCCCAAAATTCAGGCAGATTGATTTTACATGGCCAACATGCAGGAATCCATTGGGCTCCGGTGGAAAACGAGTTCTCACGCTTGAGTGTTTGCCATTGGATAAATCCTTATCAATGATTTGGGTAATAAAGTTTTCCGAAACGTTCTTTTCCGTCATTTGAGTTATTGTTTTGCAAAAAGGATGTATTTTACTATCGAAACTGAAATATTCTAGTTATCCAGCCGTTTTCGCAGAGACTTTATTCCCAAATTGGCGGCTCCGCCTAACGAAATACGATTACGAATAGAGTCTTGGTAAGAAATATTGTTTTCAGTTACTTTTGCTGTGCCATAAGCATCACGAAAATTCTTGCCTTTTTTGACTTGTTCCAAAGCATAATCAGTTGCCATCATTTCGGGGCTGATTGCTGATTTCATGACTTC
>JAGRJO010000101.1 GCA_020442725.1 Lysobacterales bacterium | reverse complement strand
CACCTACATAATTCGAAATCAAAATAGAGATTTTATCGGGGTTATTGGTCTGCATGTTTTTGACAATAACAATGATGTTGCCAGCATTGGTTATTGGGTCGATAGTAGATACACTTGCAAGGGATATTGTTCGGATGCGGTTCAATTGTTGGTTCAAAATGCCATTCCACAGCTAAATTTAATCCGCGTCGAAATTATTGTGGCTTTAAATAATCACGCCAGCCAAAGAGTTGCAGAAAAAGCCGGAGCCAGTTTTGAAGCGGTATTAAAAAACCGCATACGAATTCGTGGATTACCTGTTGATGCCAAAGTTTTTGCGTTTACAAATCCAGCTTGACTTGATAAATTCGGCTCAAGCCATTCTCTATTGAGTTAAAAGTTTGTAATAATTGTCCAATGTTGATGAATTCGGTCTTGTCAAAATTCTTCCTGCGACTGGTGAAATATAATACCTGATTCTCTTCATCAACAAACGGACAGTAGTCCATCTGCATTGAGTTCACTTTATTACTCAGATTTATTGCTTGACTCCAATTGCCGTCAGAATCCTTCCTGGAAATATATAAATCGCCACTACCCAGACTATCGGCACGTTTATATGCACCAAAAATCAGATATCTTTCATCTTTGGAAACATAGGCATTATACTCATCGCCATCGGTATTGATTTCTGAACCCAAAGAATAAGATTTTTGGAAAACTCCATCTTTAAACTCGCTGAAATAAATATCATCCTTGCCTTTGGAATCCGATTTATTTGCGGTGAAATATAAATTCCCGGACTTCGTCAGCGAAGGATAAAATTCATTACCCTTTGAATTGACTTGCGAGCCTAAATTTTCCGGTTGCGACCAAGCAGATGTTAAATCTTTTCTTGATACAACCCAAAGATCATAGTCTTTATCATTGTCATTATCATTTTCAGGTCGGTTGGAAGCAAAATACAAACTCAATCCATCATGAGTGATAAAAGGCTCTAAATCGTGATATTTTCCCGAAAATGAAGCGACTTGAGGATTTCTCCAGGCATCATTGTTTTTTTCAACTTGAACAATCACCGAAAGGTCACCCAAAGGACTTTGAGCCGAAAACCATGCTTGATTCTGAAAAACAGTGAAATCCCTAATATTGGTGAATTGTTGAGAGAGTTCAGGAAGCACAGGCAAAACCTGTGCTTGAGCGTGTAAAAAAATCGAAGTGATAAGTAAAAATAAATATTTCATACACTTATAACTTTTTAACGGGATAAAAGTTACAGATTATTTAGAAACAACCACCATTGCCGGTCTGACTAGGCGGCCATTGAGAATATAACCTTTCTGGAAAACATCAACAACCGTGTTGGGTTCTAATTCCGGATTTGGAATTTGAGTCATGGCTTCATGAAATTCCGGGTTGAATTTTTCACCGGCAGGATTGATGACTTCGACACCGTTTTCCTTGAGGACTTTTAACAAGACTTTTTGTGTCATTTCTGTCCCTTCAATCATTTGTTCGGCAGTCACTTCGCAATTGTCATCTTTACCAACTTCAAGTGCTTTATCCATGCTATCAGCCACCGGAATCAAAGCTTTGGCAAATTTATCCAGTGAATATTTACGCAGGTTATCCAACTCGCGTTCGTTGCGTTTGCGCATGTTCTCCATTTCCGCATGCATACGTACCAGTTCTTCTTTGAGTTTTTCAATTTCGCTATTGACTTCGGCAACATCCTCAGCTTCTTTTTCTTCTGCCTGCTGAAGTTCTTCCTTGAGTTCTTCCACTTCTTGTTCTAATTCAACATCTTTTTTTTCAGTTTCTTCAGTCATATTGGTAATTCTCATAAATACAGATACAATAACACAGCGTAATATAATGTCCGTATGATATTTTTCAATGCTGAAATCACTTTTTATCAAAAATTATGTCCTGATTAATCAACTGGATTTGGACTTTGCCGAAGGTTTCCACGTTTTTACCGGAGAAACCGGGGCAGGGAAGTCCATTATTGTTGGTGCATTGTCTTTGTTGTTAGGAAATCGAGCTGATTATTCGGTTATCAGAGACAAGGAAAAGTCCTGTGAAATCAGTGCGTTATTTGATATCAGAAATAACCAGGAAGTAAAAAATTGGCTCAACGAACAGGAAATTGAACACGATAATGAACTGGAATGTCGCAGAGTGATTACTGCGGATGGACGCTCGAAATCGTGGATTAATTCCCGGCCATGCACCATCAACAGCTTAAAAGATTTAGGTGGCTTTTTGGTACAAATTCATGGACAACACGATCAAATCAAACTCAATAATGCTAAATATCAGCTGGCAACTATTGATGAAACCGGTGGATATGAAACCCTTTTAAATCAAATTTCACAGATTTATTCAAACTGGAAAAAGATTCAATCTCAACTGGATGATATAAAATTGGCAGGAGCACTTAATGAATCTGAAAGTCAGTTATTAACCTATCAATTTGAAGAACTTTGCCAACTCAATTTATCTGAAAATGAACTCGATGAATTACATTCACAGCAAAAAATGCTGACCAATGCCGTCGATACCATCAGCGAGTTGGAGCGGTCATTGGATTTGGTTTCCGGAGAGCATTCGTCCAATGTATCATCCGGAGTAGCAAAAATAATCAACACACTGGCAGATATCAAAGGTCTGGATTTATCCGAAATCATGAGTATGCTCGATGAAATCAGCATCAATCTCAACGAAGTTGAAGGACAGTTGCAAGATCAGTTGGATAAGGTTGAAGTGAATCCTGAAAAATTACACGAGACTGAATTAAGACTGGATGAAATTTATTCCACAGCCAGAAAACATAAAGTCAATGCTGAAAACCTCTATCAGCATCAACAAGATTTAGCACAAAAACTGCAATTAAACGACTCGCAGAAACAACGCAGAGAAGAATTATTGTTGCAAAAGCAAAAACTGGAAGAACAATATCAGCAAATTTCAGCTCAATTGTCTCAATCCAGACAAGCTGCTGCCAAAGAATTTCAATCTAAGGTGACAGCCGTCATTCAAAAACTGGGTTTGGAAAAAGCTCAGTTTATCGTTAATATTCAACACAATGACGAATCAAAATTCACATCAATAGGACAAGATAGTTGTGATTTTGAAGTGATTATGAACCCTGGACAAGCAGCACAAAAAATGTCAGCGACGGCTTCTGGTGGAGAATTATCACGAATTGCATTAGCTATCGAAATCTGCAAAAAACAGGACAAGCAATCAGGCAGTTTTATTTTTGATGAAGTCGATGCGGGAATCGGCGGAGTCGTTGCCGAAACCGTCGGTAAACTGATGCGAAAACTCAGCGAGCAACAACAAGTCTTCGCAGTTACGCATTTACCACATGTTGCCGGACTGGCACATCATCACTTTCAGGTGAGCAAAAAAGAAGTTGATGGCAAAACCGAAATCTCTTTTAAGTTGTTAAACCAACAACAAAGAATCGAAGAACTCGCCCGCATGTCCGGCGGCTCAACCATCACCGAAGCGACTTTGGAGCAAGCCAAGGCGTTTATGCTGGCGGGGTAGAACAATTAGTAATGTGTAATTAGCAATTTTGACTTTGTAAATATTATGGAAATTGTATATTGTTGGCGAGTTAGAGAGTTCCTTCCAATGCTTGATGAAGATGAATGGGAAGAAATGCATCCCTATTTAAATGATACAATAAACCGAATTAAAGAGTATCGAGAAAAACATAACTGCGATTTAGCAACCGCCAAAAAAAATTTCAATCTGGAAGCAACCAATAAATTTGAAGAGCTAACCGGATACAAAGATATTCCATACGATTTAATTTTTTATTTAAGAAGATCAGATTACGGTCCTCAATGTCAACATTGTAATAAAGTTTTAAGAACTCCAAAAGCAAAATTCTGTGCAGAGTGTGGTAGAAAAAATCAGATACTACATGAAAGATAAGAATCTAATTATTATTAATTACAAATTACTAATTTCTCATTACTAATTGAATATCATTTCTTCCTATAATTACTCGAAATCTGATTGATCGCCCCCAAAGTCCATCTCGAATTGGCGTGGCAGATAGCAACAGCTAGAGCATCGGCAGCATCTTCCTGAACCTCTTTTTTAATGTTTAAAAGCAAAGAAACCATATACTGAATCTGTGACTTGGCAGCGGCTCCTTTGCCGACTACGGATTGTTTTACTGCTTTGGGAGCGTATTCATAAACCGGCAAATCCATCGCCACAGCTGCACAAATCGCAGCTCCTCGTGCTTGTCCTAATTTTAAAGCTGACGCCGCATTCTTCGCCATAAACACTGTTTCCACCGAAACTTCATCGGGTCGAAACTGATGAATTAAATCAGTAATTTCGGTAAAAATTACCTTCAAACGCTCCGGAAACTCACCATCTCCGCAACGCAATGGCTGAAAATGCACCAGTTTATTATTCCGTCCATCAGTATCAATAATCCCGATACCAGTAGTCCGCGAACCAGGATCAATACCCAAAATACGAGTGATTTGTTTGAGTGGCGAGTTCAAGTTAAATTGATATATACATTAATAAACAGATTCATATCATAGTTTTTTCAAATCAGGATATCTATAGATTTTGGATAATTATTAATTATATATCAACCAAGTGATTCATTATAGCCAGAGATTCATCTGTTCTTATTTGATAAATTTTTTTTCGGGTTGGAATGATGTAATCATTTCATCGAAATTGTGATAACAATGAAATTTATGATGTAAAATAACATTATTCTTAATTTCAAAAATTAGCTATGAAAAAAATATTTGTATTTTTATTGGTATTTAGTATCTCTCAAACCGTTTTCGGCAAGAACACCAGCCATGAATTTGATAGTTTGATGAGTGAAGTTTTTAAACAAGATGGACCGGGAGCTGTGGCTTTGGTAATGAAAGATGACAAAGTACTTTACCGCAAAGCATTCGGCATGGCGAATCTTGAGTTAGAAGTAAAGATGAAACCGGATCATATTTTCCGTATTGGTTCAATCACCAAACAATTCACGGCATCGGCAATTTTGAAACTTCGAGATGAGGGTAAACTCAGTCTGGATGATGAAATTACGGAATATATTGAGGATTATCCCACGGATGGAAACAAAATCACCATCAAACATTTACTGACCCACACCTCAGGTATCAAAAGTTATACTGATATGGAGGAGTGGGACGGAGAAGTGAGAAAGAGAGATTTTACGCCTCTGGAGCTCATTGACTATTTCAAAAACCAACCGATGAATTTTAACCCCGGAGAACAATGGAAGTATAACAATTCCGGTTACGTTCTTCTTGGCTATATTATAGAAGTAGTATCGGGAATGTCATATTCAGAATATATCGAAAATAATATTTTTAAACCTTTGGGCATGAGCCACTCTCTCTATGGCTCAACATCAAAAATTATAAAAAACAGAGCCTCCGGTTATGACAAAAGAGAAGATAACTATATCAATGCTGATTTCTTGAGTATGACACAACCTTATGCTGCCGGTTCGCTACTGTCAACTGTTGATGATTTATACATTTGGTATAAAGCGGTGATGGAGGATAAAGTCATATCAGAATCCTCCAGAAAAGAAGCGCACACTCCATTCAAACTTAATGATGGCTCAGAAACCAGTTATGGATATGGCTGGTCGATAGGAAATATTCAAGGCAGTCCGATGATTACTCACGGTGGTGGAATCAATGGATTTCTGACTGATTCCATTTACTTGCCGAATGAAAAAGTATTTGTTGCCGTGTTTTCTAATTGTATCTGTAACTCACCCAATCAAATCTCAATGAAAATGGCGGCGCATAGTATTGGGAAACCTTTCAATTGGACCCCAATAGATATTTCCTCAGAAGAAAAGCAGGAATATGTTGCAGTCTATGAATCCAAAAACGGTCAGCAAAGAGTCATTAGCTTAAAGGATGGACAACTTTATTCATTAAGATCTGGAGGTTCTAAATTTGAGATTTATCCATACGATAAAGATAAATTCTTTTTCAAGGACGGGATGAGCACTTTGCACTTTATTCGTGATGAAGAAAAACAAATCTCATCTGTTCTATTATCCAACCCGATGGAGACATCTGAATGGAGACGAACCGATAAAGCCATACCAACAATTGAAAGAATCGATTTGGATTCAGCTGTTTCAGACAAATATCTGGGTCAATATGAGTTAGTACCGGGATTTATTCTGACAATCAGTAAAGAAGATGACAAAATTTTTGCTCAGGCAACCGGACAATCAAAAATTGAAATCATTCCGACTGAGATCAATAAATTCAGCTTAGTTGATGTCGATGCACAACTTACATTTAATTCCGACGAAAACGGCGAGGTTGTCAGTTTAACCCTTCACCAGGGTGGTGATCATGAGGCGAAAAAGATTGAGTAATAGATTCTTATTAATTTAATGAATCGCAAAAATATTGGTTTTTTTGTTGGGTATTGTGCGTTTGTTTCTACCAAATATAAATAAATTATTGCGTTGACAAATTTTAGAAGTTAGTTCAGAATTATTCTTCAGTGCAAAAGATTTTTTATTGGATTGGGGAACAACAATGTCAGGAGCAGAGCAAAATCAGGCTCAAATCGAATATTGTTTTGGTAATTTTCGCCTGAGTCCGTCTCAGCAGGTTTTAATCAAGAATGAAGAAAAAATTGTAATCGGTACGAAGCCGTATTATCTGCTGATGTTGTTTTTGCAGAAGCATGGTGATATTTTAAAGAAGGATGATATTATCAACAAAGTGTGGCCGGGTCAGATTGTTACGGATGCAGCTTTAACCAAACAAATCGTTCGTTTGCGAAAACTGATTGATGATAATGATAGCAATCATCCAATCATTGAAACTCATCGTGGGGTTGGGTATCGATTTGCCGGCAATGTTGAACAATTTGAATTGCAGGGAAGTGACTTAAATACTTTCAAAAAAAAATCTATTAAAGTTCCTTTTTTGATTGTTGCTTTAATAGTTATTTTGATTGTAGGATATTCTATTTTTCAAAATAAAAAAACAAATTTAGTTGAAAATCAGGAAAGCAATGAGCCAATCAGTATTAACTTGGCGGTGA
>JAGRJO010000100.1 GCA_020442725.1 Lysobacterales bacterium | reverse complement strand
TATCGCCCATGTGGATAGCGTTGATATTGGTGAAATGCACTGCTGAATCACCATCTGTATGTGCATGAGGAAGGTGAAATACATGAGCTTCGTGACCATTGAGATGAAAATCAATGGAGTCACTAAAAGAAATTACCGGAATTGCTTCTTTTGGTGCAGGAATATTGCCATCAGGTGTTGCAATTCCTTTGGTAAGCAAATGTTTTCTCATGTTCTTATGTGAAACAATATGAGCCCCTTTTTCTCCAAAGGTCGTATTATTTCCTGTATGATCGCCGTGAACATGTGTATTGATTAAGAAATCAATATCATCTTCTGTGATGCCCTTGATAGCATCATTCATGATATTAAGCGTTGATGGCATCGCATCATCAATCAATATCACACCATCTTCACCAACCGAAAGTCCCAGATTTCCTCCGGTAAAACCACCTTCACCAATCAACATATACAAATTTTCCGCAACAGGAATTGTTTTCCAGCTAAGATGTGATTGTGTTTTCACTTCATCTTTTGCAGCGATATTTAATACCACTGCCATGCAGGCAATGGATGTTATTATTTGTTTTTTCATGTTTTCAAGACCTTTATATAACTATTCTAAAATTAATTGTGCAATGGATTTCGCATTACCTATGTCTTCTTCCATCGTTCTTGCAATCATTGGTGAAATTATCATGTTAATATTCCCGGAAAGCACATGTAAAGAACCTTGGCCGACATGACTCCAGTAGGCAGCATCTCCAATTCCTTCAACTTCCAGGTTGTTGTTATTCTTTCTTAACATAGATTCCATCATGCTTGCACCGCTATCACCGAGAATTTCCTTTTGCTTGTCAGTCAGACGTTTTGCCGCTTGCTCCTTAGCTCGTTCAATCTGTTGTTGCAATTGTTCTTCAGACAACTTAACCGGAACAAAAGTTTTTGCTGTTCCTGAATATTCAGATAAAGCAACTGTAAAGTTCACATCCAGCAACTTCTCACGCATTGAGGTTTTGCCGGCAGTTCCACTAGCTGCATTCTGCATATTGGATAAAAATTGTGTTCTACGCTCCTCGATATCTTCCGGTTCCCATGAGTAAGAACAAGTCAAAGTTCCGTAGTTTGACTCTTCGGCTCTTAATTCTGACTGAATGTTAAAAGTAGTTTTGACTTCATTCGCTGAAAGAATTTCGCATATCTTTCCTGCTTGCATAAATGAACCAATCTTTGAATTTGATTTAGATTGAATCTCTGTGGTCATTTCCGAGACTTCGGAACTTTGTGTTTTTGGAGCTAAATTCGGTATTGATGCTTGATCCGAAGAGTTCTCACAGGAAACCAGAATCAATAAAAGGGATAATACAGACAGTAATTTGATTTTCATAAGCATTGAGGGTGGTTGAAAGCTATAATTTTAAACGATTAGATAGATTGAGTAAAACATTTTTGCAGACAATAAAAAACCGCCGTGTATTTCTACAACGGCGGTTTTTAATAAGATTAGAAGAATGAATTACCAGATTTTAACTTGTTTCTCAGTTGGCAAATACATTCCATCACCTTCTTTCACACCGTACATTTTATGGAATGGAGGGAAATTTCTTAATGGACCGTTTCCTCTGAATTCAACCGGTGAATGTGGATCGGTAGAGATTCTGTTTAACAGCTCTTCATCACGATACATCCCTCTCCAGATTTGAGCCCAACCGAAGAAAAATCTTTCATCAGAACTCATACCGTCAATCACGACATCTTCAGGGTAAGCATTTTTGAAGGCTTTGTAGGCAATGGTTAAACCACTCAAATCGCCTATGTTTTCGCCTTGAGTGAGTTCACCATTCACATGAGTGGTTCCATCCAAAACTTCAAAGTTGTTGTATTGCTCAATCAACATTGCTGTTCTTTCTTCAAATTTGCTTCTGTCTTCGTCAGTCCACCAGCTTTTTAGATTACCGTCACCATCGAATTTTGAACCTTGGTCGTCAAAACCATGACCCATTTCGTGACCAATAACCGCGCCAATAGCACCATAATTAACAGCATCATCCGCATTCATGTTAAAGAATGGTGGTTGTAGAATACCGGCAGGAAATACAATTTCGTTCTTTGTCGGATTATAATAAGCATTCACAGTTTGCGGGTTCATTCCCCATTCTGTGCGGTCAATTGGCTGACCCAATTTGCTTCTGTTTCTTTCAATACCCCATTTGGTTATCGCTTTCATGTTGTCAATCAATGAATGACCTATGGACAAATTGCTGTAATCTTTCCACTGACTTGGGTAGCCAATTTTTGGATCAAATTTATGCAGTTTTTCAAGAGCTTTTTCTTTTGTCTCTTCACTCATCCAATCCAAATCTTTAATACTTTCCCCATAAGCAGTACGGAGGTTTTCAATCAAATCATCCATACGTTGTTTTGCAACAGGAGGAAAATAAGATTTCACATAGACTTTACCAACCAATTCTCCAACACTGTTGTTGACGGTCTCGATTCCTCTTTTCCATCTGTCTTTTTGTTTGGTTGTGCCTTTAAGAACTGTTCCGTAGAATTTAAAGTTTTCTTCTTCAAACTTTTTCGGCAAAAACTGTGCCGCAACATCAATTAATTTCCATTGAAAATATGTTTTCCAATCTTCTATTGAAGTTGTTTTAATAATTCCATTCAATTTTTCAAGATAATCCGGTTGTCTGACAACTACTTCCTGAACATTTTCCAGAGTTGTACCATTCATCCAAGCATCTAAATTCAAATCCGGCATTAATCCTTTAAATTCATCATAAGATTTCATGTTGTAGGCTTTTTCAGAATCCCTGTTTTGAACTTTTGTCCAATGACCACCGGCTAATTGCGTTTCAATATCCATTACTGTTGCAGCGGCATCTGATGGATTTTTGAAACCGGCCATGTCAAACATGTTATGAATCAGCTCTACATATTTTTCACGAATATTTTTAAACTTATCATCTTCATTGAAATAGAAATCTCTATCCGGTAAACCCAAGCCGGATTGCGAAACATAAGTCACATGACGATTTGAATCTTTCAGATCAATATAAACATACAATCCCATAGGTGCATTGGTGTACATGTCAGCATAAGCCATATAAGACATCAAATCATCGTAGTTTTTGATATTGTCGATTTTTTTAAATTCATCATTTAAAACATCCAACCCGGCTTTTTCGATACTTTCGGTATCCATGTAACTGTTGTATAAATCACTGATTTTTTGCTCGTCTGAGCCTTTTTCATAAGTGTTTTTTGCGAGTTCATCAATGATTGATTTAACATCTTTTTCGCTTTTTTCACGCAATGCATTGAATGCACCATAGCGTGATTTGTCTTCCGGCATTTTGTACTCTTTCAACCATTTGCCATTCACATAACGATAAAAGTCATCTTGAGGACGGACTGATTTATCAACGTATTGCAGCTCAACTCCTGAACTGAGTTGTTTTGTATCAGCAGTCGTTTGTTGTTTATTGGCTGAACAACCAACTAAAGCAGAAACTGCCAATACCAAGTAAATTGATTTTTTCATGGTGATTACCTTATCTTAATAAATTTTCGAAATTTTAATTTATATAAGCAATATTGAATATATGCCAATAGTCATGAAAGCTCTTTTAAAAGCTACTATTGACAAGTTATTGCTTAATATTTTTTTTCACCTGCCTCTATAAATGCTCTGAGACGATTTTGCGGTGGCGGCAATGGACAGGTCGAATAATCAGTAAACGCACAAGGTGGATTGTAGGCTTTATTAAAATTGATTTTTGTCGTTGTTTCGCCCTCTTTTGGCTTGTCTGCATATAAAAATCGTCCCGGACCATAGGTGGTTCTGCCACTGGTTCGGTCAGCAAAAATGATGTAATAGCTATCTCCTGCATCCAACACATCTAAAGCATAAATCTCATCATCAAGTTTGAATTCTAACTTACCCGGAGATTCATCTTTACTAATCAACCCTAGAACATTAACGATTTCAACTTCTTTTGCCGGTTGATACGGAATAAACTCAGCATCAACATAGAATTTTTCTGAAACCGGAAAATATTCCACTCCTCTAAATTCTAAAAGTGTTTTGGCTTGAGAGTCCTTGATTCTTAACGCAGGCTTTCCTCTTTCAATCACGTAAAACTGAAAAGTATCAACTGTAAAGACAGTTGGTGAGCCACTTGAGTCCATTTTGACTTCGATTTTGTCTGTTACCGGAGTGTCATTAGCTTTAATATCGACTCCTGTTGACGGTGTAAAAGTAATATTATCTCCATCCAGATTAAAAACTCCGATATTTTCCGGGCCATGTGATAAAGCTATTTTACTTTCTGGATTAGAACCGATGGAGTTATTTCCTTTATATAGCCACTCCATTCCTACCAAACTCACCCAGCCATGGGGCTTTCTTAAACTTTCTGAACGGGCTTGCTTCCATTCTTCTAAATCTTTTTGCCAACTTTCAGCTGCAAATGCACTTAAATTACTCAAAAATAAACAAATAATTATTATCTTTTTCATTTTTTCTCTCTTTATTGGTTAATTACACAACCGAAATTTCTGTTGAGTTTTTTGGTTTCGCCACTACTACTCCATGATCCGGACAATGGAGATACCAAATCAATTTCCGCAGACATTAATCCGGTTGAATCAGAGTTGTATTGAGTCGTTATTGTTCCCACTGGAATCAATTGTAAAGGAGTTGCTTCACAATCTGGACAAAAGCCATTTGCAATTTGATTCATTATTGTTTGATTATTATCTAAACTACTATTACCGATGACCCAGCGTGGTCTGCCAGAGTCATCGTAATAATAAAAAATAATATTTTCATCAGACTCACTTGCTATTAACGTACTTCCAAAACCAGATTTATCCGGGTGATGCCATAATCCTGTGACATCAATTTGAGTATCATGAATCGACGGACAATTTTGTCCTTTTGCGTATATAGAACGTATTTTTTCACTATGCGTCTTATCTGGTAAAGAAATAGAAATCACTCCATTTCTATCATTAAGATAAATCAGTGATATGATTCCAAGTTCTTGTCCTCGAGCGTTTTCCCCATTCCAACCGAATTGCCTTAGTGTTCCCGCCCACTGGTTCTGAAATGTTATTGCTCCGGCAGCCTGATACCATGTTGGCTGGTTATTTTTATCGTATGTGTACCATGTTGTTGCTTGAAATGAGTTTGTTTGTATTAAGTCTATACCCCAGCCACTTCTTTGCGGATTAAACCAAAGGCTCTGATTAGGAGAAATAAGAACGTCTTGATTATATTCAACACTCGCTTTAAGTACCCAATAACCTGTGTTTGTATGTTCTGAATCTACCACCTCAATATACCACCTTGCAGGTTCGTAACCACTAATATCGACTTCCTTAGTGTATTCAGGAATCCAACCTGGTGGTGGAACTCCGATAATTGGTGCATCTAAATTGATAGTAAAATCTGCAGAAATATTTGATAAGTCCGGTTTTATACTTAATGGATTAAATTCAAATGAAGTTTTATAAAAATTAATTTGGCCATTTTTATTATAACTTGATAGTTTTATTTTTGTTGTACCAAGTCCTGTATCAATATACATATTAGAATAACTTTCATTACCAGTAAGATTAAATTCAGCAACCTCATTATTGAGTGAATATAGCTTTTCATTGGAAAAATCTGGGGCAATGATTTTGACAGGAATAACTGCTGTTTTACCGATACTTTCAGCATCAGCTCCGACGGAAATCACTCCATAATAATCATCTGAAGTTTCAAATTGCGGTAATTCATAGATAACATCAAGTTCCACATTTTCTGAGGTTTTTACAGGGCCTTGTACATAGAGTCCAGAGCCATTGATGAGCCCTATCCCATAATCAAAATTTGCTTTTTGTGCCTTTTCACCAACAGTAAAATCAGCTCTTTTTGACATTACATTATTGTTCCCTGAGTACCTATTGTCAGTCAAAATCCAATATTTACCGGGTTTTACATTTCGTAGGACACAGGTTTTTGATGAAGAGAATCCGACTTTTTCACATAGTATTTCACGTTTATCAGGTGTGTCATTAATGTCTAAATCTTGTCCGATATACAAATCAGCTTGATTATCACCTTCAATTTCAACAATTAAAGCGACTTTTTCATTATTAATTGCAAATGTTGAATAATGAGAGCTTGATGAGGAGATGTATTCACCATCGTCATTAAAAGGATAAGTATTATCGTTTGGACTTAAAAAGAAACTTTGAGTTTCCGGGGCAATTATTTTAGAGCCTTGATAAACAGCCTCAGTCATTGGTGTTATTCCACTCAAATTAATTTCGAAACGTCCATGACGCGTTGTGCTGGTTCTACTGACAATTTGAGGATAATTCCCAGACGGAACATAGACCGCAACGGGTAGTTTAGATACAGATGGTGCTAAAGTATCAACCATTGGATTGCTGTTACTTGCTGATTTGACCTCAAAAAGTATTTTGGCTTCTGCCCAATCACCAATAACATTATTTGCAGTTGCATCAATATCAATGGTTAATTCAACTTCACTACCATTGGAAAAATCAAAACTATCAGGAGTGACTGTTATACCTAAATCATTACTTTTTTCAATTGAAACTTGCCAATAGGCATCGACCACATTGAAAGTCCCAAGCATTTTTACTTTTCGGGTGAAACTACAAGTTGGGTAGCAGTTGTTATCAACAATTTCCGGTAGGTTCAAATAACGTACATCTCCTCCTTCTTGTGGATTTGCTGCAAGAAACTGACTTCTGGAGACATCAAAATACAATGAATTTCCTATCGCTGTATCAATTCTTGTTCGCCCTGCTCCCATATCGGCAAAATCTGCTTTTGTTGAACTGTCTTCTTTCAGCATAAATTGATTGTCAGCTGTAAGAACCAATGAGCTCACAATCTGTGACGGTGTGTAATTGGGATATTTTGCCTTTAATAAAGCAACTGCACCACTGATATGAGGTGCTGACATTGAAGTTCCACTTTTTACTGCCAGACCTGAAGTTTGATAGTCAGCAGCTAAAATTGAAGTTCCAGGAGCTGAAATATTAGGTTTCATGAAGTTTTGTTCAACCGCTCCTGCATTCGATGATGTTGGAGT